>NZ_JBNDMO010000045.1:0-32217 GCF_050436625.1 Paraburkholderia sp. GAS334
TGACCGCCGTCTGCGACAGTTTCATTTCGCGAGCCATCGTGCGCGTGCTCCAGTGAGTCGCTCCGACAGGCACGGACTCGAGCGTCTTCGCGATGCCCCATCGACGCGCGCGTCATCAATCGTCCTCGGTGCGCCGGGCCGTGGTGCATCGAGCAGTCCGTCCAGACGAGTGATTGCCTGTAGCCTATGCGTTGATACCTCCTTCGCGAGTTGGTATTAGTTCCTGACAGCAACGGCCATTTCAGAAACGGCCGCGTCGGCGGAGGAAACGGCTCGATTGTAAAGACTGCTTTCGGCGATGCAGTTCGTACCTGGGTGCGGATGCTGTCCGGGGATAGGTGCGCCGATCTATAACATTAGGTCATTCCACGCTGTTTTCGAGAATGACTTCGTTCTGAGCGTCGACTCCGACGTCCTTGCTCGCGGCTCCTTGCGGCTCGCTTGCAAATCACAAAGGTGTATCGGGTGTATCGCAGCCGCTGTCCCATCCCCATGTTTCAACTTTTCATCCACGATTTTTCTCTGCTGCGATGGAGCGAGGCTGTTCGATTCCAACTTTCTCGTCCTTCGCGTGCTCCTGGTCGCTGGAACCATGTGCACTGAGGCTTGTGGCAAGCAGGGCTGATAGCAGTCCTTCTGCGGGAATAGCGCGCATCTCGACCGTCGTCCGAAGCATGCGCCCGGAAACGTCGCGAGGCCGAGTCGCCGCGAGCGCCACTGATGACGACCTCTACTCGCGTGCAAGTTCTCTGTGGGGCACGCCACTTGCTCAACCCTTGGACCATTCAAACGAAAATATGGAGGTTCAAATGACCGAGTCGCATCAACCCACCGCCCCGGCAGCCGGGTCCTCGCCCGTCGCGTCCGACCCACCCAGTTCCGCCGGGTCATCTCAACAGGGCAACGGCTCTACAGCGAAGTCCAGCGGCAGCGACGGAGACCGAGCAACCGGCGCCCGCACGCTGTCCGACCTGAAGGACAAGATTGCTGGTGCACAGGATGTGGTCAAGGCGAAGTACCGTGTTGTCTCTGAATCGACCGACGATTACGTTCATGAGGCTCCGTGGAAAGCGGTCACGATGGCACTTATCGGCGGACTCATCATCGGAATGCTTGCTCGCCGCTAACGCGGATTTAGCTCTATAGGAGAAAAAACATGGACCCGGTTTCGCATGGAATTATTTTCTGGCTGATTATCGGAGGCATCGCTGGCGCCTTGGCGGGTCGTATCGTCGACGGCGGCGGCTTCGGCATTGTGGTCGACATCATCGTGGGAATTGTCGGAGCCTTCATAGGAGGTTGGCTTGGCGGGGCGCTGGGTTTGCACCTGGGAAGCGGCATAGTCGGCTCGCTTGTTACGGCGCTGCTTGGCGCGGTTATCCTGCTCGCTGTCCTGCGACTTTTCAGCCGAGGTCGGGCGCGGCCACTTTAAAGCATTCAATTCAGCCGAGGCGCGTTACGTTTCAATTTCGAGAATGCCTTTTCGCCGGTCCTCACCTTCTGGCTCCGCGCCCGGCTGCGCAGTCAGCGTACGCTGACCTCAATCCGCCACGGCTTTGCTTCTTTCCTCCGTGGGATAGTCAGCAAGCATCGAATTCGCGACGGAATGGAGAACTGTTGGTAACCATCGACTGAGACTACGCTCGACGAAAGGATTTCCGACCGAAGTAATGTACCGGGTGGCGAGCTCACCGGCTATTCGCGCGCGTCTGGTCGCTGGAGCCACTCGCCTACGCCACCGCAGTGCGTCGCAGTGGCGTAGGGACTAGAGCAACAGACTAGCCGTTCGCGTGGCGCGGCTTACCCGTTGTGTTTTTCAGTGCTCGCGGGGCCTGATGCTGGGGTCGCTTTCCACCACTTCATGGGTCGCTGACCAGTACGGCTCCCGGTTGTAGTAGCTATACGTCAACTCTCCCCACTTCGCATCTGCCATCGTCGGCCAGTGGTCCTTGTCAAAGCCCGGGTCGTCCTTGAGGCGCTGTGCCGTGATGTCGACGACGAAGCACTTCTCGTTCGTATCGAGAGTCAGTGCGCTCCATGGAATGGCATGCAGGTTAGAACCCATTCCGAGGAAACCTCCCTCAGAAAGTACTGCATAGGCGATGCGTCCGTTCCTGACGTCGAGCATGATGTCTGAGATTTTCCCCACGTGTTCGCCATCAGAGGACATGACCTTGTCCCCATCGAGCGTTGCTGCGGCCATGATGTCCGGCCCCGGTCCTTCACCCATACCACCGCCGACGATGTCAGCTCCGCGTCGGGTGCCACCTTGCGGATTGATTGAGCCCATGATTCACCTCCTTCGAAAAAGGTACTCCAGTGGTGCGCAAGCGGTGTTCCCGAGCCGTCGGCCGCAGGCCTGCTTCCCTTGCTTTCAAGATAACCCGAGCCCGTCCCTCAAGGCACGGGTTCGAAGGACTGGCTTGTCCCTCGCACTGCGGCGGCCGCAAAGGTCGGACGGTCCGGTTATTAAAATTGGCGACAAGCTTTAGGGCAGGAGTTTTTACAAGCAGTCCCCGTTTTGGATATCGCGCAGTAAGCGGGATGCTCTCATTCCGCTCGAATATCGCCGAGGCATAGCACCGATTGCGACAACTTTCGCTTACGGAGACTCGGATGCTGAGTTAACGGCGGCAACGCCTGAAGAACGTTGCATTGTTCCCATTCCTGTTCGAGCGGGGAAAGAACGGAGAGGTTTGGTGACGACTAAAGTTTTTCCTGAACTCCACCGCCAGTCACAGCTGCGAATACTGCTAACTACGCCCAAAGTTTTGAGGATATTGGTTGCCACCGGGAAACTGCCGGCGCGGGCACATTCACGCGGGTTTGAGGACTGGACAAACGCTTCGCCAACAGCGAGTCAATGGCGGATTCCAGGGCATCCACGTCGACGGCTTGGAAAGAAAAACATTCCACAGCGTGGATTTTTCTTTTGGCGGGACGCGACCGGACGCCATGACCACGGGAATCTGGGCAAGTGCGGGATAAAACTTCAGCCGTTCGCACAAGGCAATTCCGTCCATACCTGGCATGTTCCAGTCCGTGACTATCAAATCGGGAAGGTACCGCGCTGCCTTGTCGAGGGCTGCCTCCCCGCCTTCCGCGAGGAGTATGCGGTAACCGTGTCCCTCCAGGATAATCTGAAGCAGCCAGAGCGAATCCACTTCATCGTCGACGAGCAGGATAGTAGACATGTAAGTAGTCCGGAGGCAACCTGATTTCCGCAACGAATATGCCTGTCAATTTTCCAGAGTTGTGTCGCTTCATCGCGCGTTGCCCTGCGTCAAGCTTGCGCAAGGCCAAAGCCCGATAACGGTGTCCAGCGTTTTTCCGTCTCAATCTGCCTGCTGGCGATGTGAACGTCACCGCACTGCTTTCGTTTCTGTCCGATACAGCGCGTCGCTCGCTCCTCCGATATCTGCCGCGAATCTGTCTGCTTGCACACGGATTTATCTGACAAAGGTCAGACGCGCTCGGCGTGCAAGCAGGCTACGAAAAGTTTCTCTATGAATTCAAAAGGCCGGCCTTTCCGGTCGAGACCACAACGTCCACGGCTTAGCAGTTACGCGGGCGCCGGCTTGAGCCGGCATGCCGACAGTGACGCTGGTCTATCGGGTGGACACCTTCGGACGAGTTATGCACAGATTTGTGAACAGATTTTGTGGGTAACTCGTGCTGTCCGCAACGCAAGTGGATAAGTCTTGACTCACATGCATGCGAACCGCTGGCCGTCGAAGCCTCGCATAGGTAGACCGATCTTAAGCGGGACCGGGAGGGATCCGCTCAAACAATTCAGTTCCCCAGGCACGATGCATGCGAAGTCGGAGGCGTCTACGAACGGCTGATCAATGTGACCGATGATACAGGCTTAAAGGAAGCTCTCGGCTTTCTGGTGACCCGCGAGATCGCACATCAGAAATCGTTCGAGAAGGCTTTGCACTCGATCCAGCCAAACTTCCCGCAAGGCAAGTTGCCGGGCGTCCCAGATTTCACCAACGTCTACTACAACATGTCCAACGGAGACGACGCGCCGCGCGGTCCGTGGAATGAAGGACCGGGCTGGGAGTTTGTCGAAATGCCGGAACCGTCAGTCGACGGTGGCGACGGCCTCGCAAATGTTCGGGTGTCTGAAAAAGAAGTCGAGATGTTGAGTGCGATGGCATCGCGAACGGCTTTTGCAACTGAAACCAATCCGGTCACCGGTGCCGACCTGGGCGCCGGGCAGGATACAGCCGTATCGAAGTAAAAGCGTTAGCAGCAGAAATCAAGGTCGCCGGCACCTCAATACCGGCGACGGCGGAACCTGTTCGGTCTCAGCGCAGTGCGAGCGGGGGCGAACAGGTCGTCCCCAAGATGCCGTATCACGGCGCTGTGCGCGCCTCACCACAACGGAGCCTTTATGTACCCTGATACCATGAACCAGCTTTCCCCGCGTCAACGGGACGCTGTCGTCGAAGCAGCCTTCGACTGCACTACGGAGGTCTTTGCCGGTATTGAGAAAATTGTCGAATTGAATGTCCAGACTGTGAAAACCTCATTGTCCGAGCAGCAGGCGCTGGCCGACGCGGCACTTTCTGCCCGATCCCTCAGTGAGGTAATTGATCTTCAGTCGCAGCAATTCCCGGCCTCCGTTAAAAAGACCTTCGCGTACTGGCGGCATGTCGACGACATTGCGGTTCAGACACGAGACGGGTTCTTCGGGGTAATGGAGGAGCACTTCGGAGGTTCGCTTCAGCCGTTCGCGGAGATGTTCGACGTCACATCAGTCGGATTCGCCGCTCTGGAGCGGCTCGGCGGGTCGAGCCTGCTTGTCATGGCGCAACCCGCGATTGGCGACGCCGAGCGTGGACAGTTCGGGTAAGTTGGTTTCTTCGGACGATGCAAGGGGCGACTTGCACAAGGATTGAATCGGCCGGCGGGCGTGCATCGCTTCATTCCGTCGGCGTAGACGCGTGAGGTTAGGAGCGCGCTACGGCGCGAGCTGTCGAGTTGCACGGCGGTCGAGCAAGAATTGCTAGCCGCCATGCGCTCTGGTACGGCCTGCGGAGCAGTTATGTCGGTCCGCACAGCTTGTTCGCCTGCGACGAGTCGACGGAACGGCCGGTGTGAGTGAGCGGTTGGTGCGCTCACAGTTGGTAGCGGTCCTATGCCAACGACCCATAGCGAGAGAAAACCCATGAACTCGAGCTTCGAAAACCGGGAATGCCGGGAAGATCCGACCGCAGGCCAGCACAGGCGCCTCTAGAACTGCGCGCCTGTCCACGCGCTTGTCGTGGACGATTCGTGCCCGTCGGCCGGCGCTCCGACCGCATACCTGCAAGTCGGCGGCATGAGGGTGCGAACCCGTCTACCACAGGTCGGACGCCCCGAGGGACGCGAAGGCATGGACACCCGATTGCATTGTTCTGGATGTCGCCATTCCCGGCCTATCCGGATTAGGCGTCGCAGCGGCGCTTCGGGGAATCGGGGCGATCGGAAAGAGTCCTCTGCTGGCATTTACTGTATTCGGTACCGACGACTACATCCAGGAAATGAAGGAGGTTGGTTTCGACGCCGTCTGCCGCAAGCCTGCTGAGCTAACCCAGCTCGAAGGCATGGTCTTCAAGCTGCTCGACCATGAATCGGTCGATGGCTTTCAGTTCGTGCCGTCCACCTCGGAGTTGGTGCCGACCCCATCCCGGCCTAGACCTGGTTGATCGACAGTAACGCGGTGTCAAAAGGAACGCGACGCGCTCAACTGCGGCTCGCCGACTGCGACCTTTTCGTCGTTCACTGTCGCCGAACGCTAGGATACGCCCCGCGATCGGCGGCACGGTGGCGCCTAATGCCAGAACAGCGCGATTAGAATGATGATGGGAATGGGTACCCCGAGCATATAAAGAAGAATTGAGCGCATGAACACCTCCTTCGGTAAATGAATTGAAGTTTCAATCAGAGCTGGCGTACGCGGCCGCCATGAGTTGCCATCAGACTCGCAGAGAATGCGCCCATCAGCAGCGAGATGAATAACCACAACGATGCGCCGATTGTGACTTTGCGTGCCTTGTCGGCGGCATCCTTAGCGGCAGCATCGAGGGCAGCGATTTTCTGCAGCAGGCGCGTGTAGGTGGTCACCACACGAGCTTTTGCAGCTTCTGGTGTAAGGCCAGTATGCTGCGCAACAAGCTGGCCTAAATAGGCAGTGTCTTCCGGCGACAGTTGATCGCCCATTGCCGCGCTGTTGAGGAAGATTCGTGCCGTTTCCGCACGCGGCATCTCGTTGCCGCCGGCTACGGTCGCGGGGGCCGCGAGTGACGAACCGGCGGGCATCCGGAACAGCGAATCGACAAAGTAGCCGAGCGGCCACGTATTCGTCGCGGCCTCTGCATTGCCGCGTTGCATCGTCCCCATCGTAATAAAGCCGCCTGCCGCGGCGGTTGTCGCGGCGGTCTGCGCGCCGGCCCGCACGGTGCCCGACACGGCCGATGTCAGTATGGCGGCGGTAACGAGCGTCGCCACGGCCCAGCTCAGGAAACCATGCGCCGTGTCCCGGAAGTGGACTTCATCGGCGTCGACGGCCAGCCAGTGGCTGCGTAACCGTCCCGCCAGATAGCCACCTAATCCTGACGTGAGAATCGAGGTGACGCATACCCATACTACCGCGGCGACGCCGAACGCTTTCGCATTCGAGGCGCCCGATGACCACGGGGAAATCGACGTTAGGCCGAGGCCGGTGCCTAACGTCAACAGGATGAGCGCGAACGCGGCCGCACCGACGCCGCCGGCGAACACGGCTCCCCATGAGACCGCGGCCTCGTGTTGACGGACTAGCAGCGCAGGATCTTTCGTGGCCAGCGTATAGTCCGCTGGATCTCTTGTGTTGTTCATTGACAGCCTCCATGACCTTGTTGATACCGCCATTGTCGATATGCCGCCCCGTTGGGCATCACTGCGACGCCGTGAGGGGGCAAATCGCCTACGTATGTCGCATTTTTTGTGCCGCTTGTGCCCGGCAGCCGTCTGTGATGCGCGTTTGGCGTGGACGTGACTGACGCCAGATCAGGTGTCGTCGCGTCCGTATTTCCACGTTCCGTTTCCCGACTCTGCGTACTGGCCCGTCAGGTGGTAGGCATGGGGTTTGCTCGACATAGCGTTCTACCGCAGCATTCACCCGTAGCAGCCAACCGCATGACCGAGGAGATCAGTATGGAAGCGACGAAACAGGACAAGACCGAGACCGGATCCGGCTCGCACGATGCACTAGCCTTTCTTGAAGCGGAGCATCGTTCAGTTGAAAGACTGTTCGAGGCGTTCGGGAAGGTCGCCGACGACGACCTTGACGCGAGGTCGGCGCTTGTGCAGCGCGCCTGCGAAGAGCTATCCATCCACGCGATACTCGAAGAGGAGCTGCTTTATCCGGCCGCACAGGAGGCGTTGGCCGACAGCGACAAGATCGACGTCGACGAAGCGTATATCGAGCACTTCCTCGTCAAGACGCTGATCGCGAAGTTTGAAACGCTGAAACCTTGCGACAAGGGCTTCGACGCGACCTTCAAGGTGATGAGCGAGATGGTGGGCCATCATGTCGAGGAAGAAGAGGAGGAGCTCTTCCCGGAACTGCGCAAGTCGAAATGCAATCTCCGCGCGCTCGGCGAAAAGCTGGCAAAACGCAAGGCGGAGTTGCAAAGCAAGCTCGATGCAGTGGGCAGCGGATCGGTAGGCGACAAGACTGAGATGCTTTGAGTCCTGCAGCGCAATAGCAGATCGCGCACGCCAACCGGAGATAAAAGTTCATGACGCTAGAGCAACGGCTTCGCGGCATGCGCAAGACGATGCGTGACATGTTCGGAATCGCCCGATTGCGTGCCGGCCAGGAGGACATCATTCGCAGCGTGCTGGAGCGGCGCGACACACGTGCGACGATGCCGACCGGCGCCGGCAAATCCATCTGTTATCAATTACCGGCATTACTTCTCGACGGTACGACGCTCATCGTGTCGCCACTCATCGCCTTGATGAAGGATCAGGCGGACAAACTGCTGGCGGCGGACATCGAGTGTACGTTGGTCAACAGCACGTTGCGCAGCCGCGATGAACGGGAGGCGTTGCAGCGCATTCTGGACGGGAAGAGCGGCATCATCTTCGTCACGCTGGAGCGGCCCCGCATTCATGAAGGTATTGCGGGCGGGTGCCGGACATAACATGGGTCTGGTAGTGGTCGACGAAGCGCATTGCGTGTCGCAATGGGGCCACGACTTCCGGCCGGCGTTTCTTGAGATTGCCTGCGCCGTCAAGGCGCTCGGCCAACCGCCGGTGCTTGCGCTGACTGCGACCGCGACTCCGCCTGTGCTGGACGACATCACGCGTTCGTTGGGGATGCGCGATCCGCGCGTGGTCCGCACGGGTACGTTGCGGGAGAACCTGCGTTATCGTGTCGTGCAGCTCAGCGTAGGGGGCGGCCAAGACGGCGTTACGCGCGCCAGACAGGCCAAACGCGAGCAGCTGCGCGGAGTGATCGCGTCGAACGCTGGAGCCGGCATCATCTACACAGCGACGATACGCGACGCAGAGGAGATTTACGGCTGGCTCGCAGAAGCTGGCGACGCCGCGCAGGAGGCATTCATGTCGGGCACGACCCGGGTGATGGTCGCGACCAACGCGTTTGGCTTGGGTATCGACAAAGCCGACATCCGCTTTGTCATCCACTACCAGATGCCTGGCAGCCTCGACACCTATTATCAGGAAACTGACCGAGCGGGCCGCGACGGGCAACCCGCCGATTGCGTGCTGCTGTTCGGTCTGAACGACCGGCGTGTTCAGCAGTTCTTTCTCGCCGGCAGGTATCCGAGCGTCGAACCGGCGCAGCGTGTCTACGACATGCTCGCGGCACGCTGCAAAGATGCGCCGGAAGGTGTCACGGTCGCGGAGCTCAAGGACGCCTTGCCGGAGGTGGGCGGCGGCAAGCTGGAGGTGGCGATCGGCATGCTGCTCAATGCCCGTATCGCGGGCGGCGACCGGCAGCGACGCTATCGTCTGCGGGCACGCGATGGCGGGCAGGGTAGCACGCGTGATGCGGTGGCGAAAGCCGCCGCACGATTCGAAGCGATGAGCGACCACGATAAGGAAACGCTGCAACACATGATCGATTACGCGCCGACTGGCCAGTGCCGTTGGCGCGCTATCCTCCCGTACTACGGCGATACACCGGCGATGCAGCGCTGTGGCGTATGTGACAACTGCATGAGTCCTCCGCAGATTGCACCGGCGGAGCAGTCGATCGCCGTGGGCGACACAGCGTTCAACGCGAACGCATCGACCCGATCGCCGAAGTCACACTCGTGGTCGCCCGGCGACGTGGTCCGCGTGCCGAGGTTTGGGGCGGGAGAAGTCGCGTTGGTGAGCGGCGAGCAGGTAGCGATCGTATTTCCGGACGGCAGAACACGGACCTTTATGTCGAATTTTCTGAAGGCGGTCCGCCGTGCGATCTAGTTCGCGTGTGTGGCGATTGACGTACGGACAAAGACGAGCGTCAACGTCGTGCTCCTGTAATCGACTCGCTTTCCTGCACGCTCTCTCTTAACCCGGTGAGCATTGAATGAAAATTTACGTGGCTACGAACAACATCAAAGGGGCTAAACGGCACATCGGCATCGCGAAGACGATGAAAGCGATGAGACTTGCCGGGCAGCGGGAGCGTCCCGAACGACGAAGGCAGGAGCGTGCCCGATGCGCGGGGTGCATATGTTCGTCGGTATTTGCTGAACCACCGGGGCAAACGATCCTCTAGGAGTCTGCCCTCCAAGGGCAAGCCGGCGGGCATATTCGTTGCGCATAAAGGTTCTCACCTGATATTTTCAGAGTACATCATGATCATCTCCAGGGCACTTTACGGCGACCGGTTCGTAGTCTTCCGCGGAGGGCCGGCACGTCGTTCTGGCAGCCGCCGACGCGAAGCGGCGGCGGCCAGTTTCAAATGGCGCGAGCCCTGCACCTTAATGTACCGGCGATAAACAATTGCGTCCTGCCTCCGTAACCAAAACGCACGGCGAGTTCAAAAGACATGCCGCAGCAGTCCCGGTCGTAACCCCCTGTCATGACCGCAAAAGAGCGCGTCCCAGGCGAATTTGCGGCGCGACGAGTTCTGCAACGGGCTAACGGTTAGCCGGGCCGCGGTTGAGTCGGGGTGGGGGAACGTTTGGCGAGTCTGAACTGACCTGACCGCGCCGTCCCAGGATGCAAGTCAGACAGATCTGAGAATCACTTTCCGGACGGTTCCGCCTAGAAACGCGGTGATCCCCGAACGGCTGGCAATTCCGATTGTGCGCCGAGGTCCGAGGACGATTGCGCCGACGCACAGTGCAACCAGCAGCGTGACGCGCGGTGCGTCTGCCAGCGAAGCGATCACGTCAACTGCGGGAGACCGCGTCCGCCCGTGCACGGCCGGGACTGATGGTGGCGTGCAATTTGCCGCAAGCAATGCTGCGCGTGATGCCGCCATGCGCAGCAGTATGGCAGTCTCGGCTTCCCGATCGGTAGATGCGCGGCTCATTTGAGCGCTTCCTTCAACGTGTCGAGGTCGCTCCGGATCTCCCTTTGCAGAACATGAAGCGAGCGGCCGGGTTTCTGAGCGAGAACGAGGAGCAGGGAGATAAATGACACGATCAGCCACATCGCGGCGACGCCCCATACCACGGGAAGAAAATAGGGCGTCCTCCAAGCCGTCGCGATGATCGCAATGCACACAAACGAAAGAGTGAAAAGGCCAGCGACGGCCAGGGCAACGAGTGCGCTTAACTCGCGGACCAGACATTTCCTTGTCTCCTCAAGTTCGACACCGAGTAGCTCACCATAATCAGTGGCTCGTTCGACGCAGAATCTGCCGACGTTTCGCCACCTGGTGACTTTCGAACGGATGGACATTGCGGCACTCCTCGGGGCTGGCTGGTTGCGGAAACGCCGTGGCGGCGCGCCAGGGGCTTGTCGTCTGCACCTCTTCGGTCTCGTTGAGGGCAAGACGCAGATAGCCTTACTCCCGATCTCTCCAGTCGCTCCGAACGTTATCGGGCCTCGTGCGATTCGCTGCGTGTAGCGCTCCGAGGATAAAGCCCACGCCGGCGGCAATCGCCAGCGCTGCGAGCGGCCGCTCCACAGTAGACTCGCGTACGACACCCGCAAAATCGGCATAGAGTTGCTGCGCTTTGCCACCCAGTTCCATCGCTGTTCCGCTAACCTGCGCACCGGCATTGTCCAGCAGGTTCCCGGCGGCTTGCTGAACGTCGCCGGCAACTTCCCGTAGCGTTCCTTCTCCTTTCGTCGTTTCCATTGTCTACTCCTCGAGTGAGTGCGGCCGGGCCGCACGGGTAAATTACGCCAGTGTGTGAAAATCGCGAACCGCGCCTCTCTGCAAGGCAAAGAATAGGCATCGGGATAGCGTACCAACTGGTGCGCAAGAGTTGGGCCCAGCTCGACAATTCGCTGACACGCGAATACGAACGGCGGGCGCTCTCCGTATCCAGCTGCCGGTGCCATTTCGTTAGTCTGACGCAAGGTGCAGATCCAGTCGTCCAGCTGGATTAGCATGAAAGCAACGCCACGAAGCGCGCATGGCCGGTCCGGCGCGATAACGCGCGGTGGACCCGACAAGCCGAGCGGACGGAAGAAGCCTGCTGACTCCTCGGTGTTTTTCAGGAACGCCTCGTCGCCTCTGCGACGTGGCTGTTGGAGTGCGCTTGGGCAGACGGGAAAGAACGCGTCAGTGGCGCCCGCACCGATCGTGCGTTCAGGGGCTGAGCATGAAGCACAACATGGCGAGCGCGGCTGCGCCCATCGCAATCGTTGCAGCCCATCCCGTGACGCGCAGGCGCGTAGGAATGGTGAAGCTACCCATGATTTTTGGATTCACTGCCATGAACATGATCAGTCCCATGATCGGGACGGAAACCACTCCGTTGATCACGGCGCTCCAGTAAAGCGCCTTGATGGGATCGATTTTTGTAAAGCCGATCCCGAGACCGATCAGAGTCGACAGGGCGATGATGCCGTAGAAACGTTTCGCCAGTTGCGGTTTCAGCGCGAGGCTGTTGCGCCAGTTGAACGCGCCCGCCATCGCGTAGGCTGCAGATCCTGCAAGCACTGGCAGCGCGAGCAGGCCCGTACCGACGATTCCCAGACTGAACAGCGTGAAAGCGAACCGACCTGCAATGGGCTTCAGCGCGACAGCGGCCTGCGAAGACGTCTGTATGTCAGTCACGCCGTGCGCATTCAGGGTTGCCGCAGTCGTCAGGATAATGAAAAAAGCAACCACGTTTGAAAATCCCATCCCGATCCAGGTGTCGATCCGGATGCGACGCAGGTTGGCCCGACCCTGGCCAGGCGCATTCTTGAGTGCACGCTGGCCCGATTCGGCGCGCATCTCTTCTACCTCCTGCGAAGCCTGCCAGAAGAACAGGTACGGACTGATGGTTGTACCCAATACAGCAACGACCGTCGTGAGGTAATCGCTTTTCCAGGACAGGTGCGGAATAAAGGTACGAACCAGCACCGTTTGCCACGGGATCTGGACGACAAACACCGTGGCCACGTAAGCGAACAGCGCGAGTGTCAACCACTTCAGTACGCGAACATAACTGCGATAGGGAACGAAGAGCTGCAGCAGTACGGAAATGAATGCAAGCGCGACGGTGTAAATGCGCAGTGGACCGCCGATTACCAGGTTGACCGCCGCGCCCATTGCCGTGAGGTCGGCCGCGATGTTGATTGTGTTGGAAACCAGGAGGAGGACTACGGAGCCGTAGAGCAGCCACGCGGGATAGTGGCGCCTGATGTTTGTCGCCAGCCCGTGACCGCTCACGCGCCCCAATCGTGCACTGACTATCTGGATGGCGACCATCAGCGGATAGGTGATGATGATGGTCCACAACATGTTGAAGCCGAACTGCGCACCCGCCTGCGAATAGGTCGCGATACCGCTCGGATCGTCGTCCGCGGCGCCGGTAACCAGGCCCGGACCGAGCTTTTCCAGCCACGACTGAACCTCGGGATCCGGCTTGTCGGACGGGTCGATGTCGATGTCCATTTCGGCGCCTTTGGGAAAAGTGCGTGGCATGTACTACGAGCGGGGAAAGTCTGCCCCCTGAACCTTTCATGAAGCGACTGCATGTCACGCTGGGCGCGTCGAAGCCTCCCACGGGGTATCCGGTCCCGCCGGTCAGCAACCGACGCCAGGCGTTGCCTCTGACGCTTCGGACTCGCTTTTTTTTCGCAGCACTTCGCCGGTCTCCCGCAACTCACTGCGTCCGACCACATCATCCGGGCCCGGACTCCGGTCGCACGCCGGGCACCCGGGTTTCATTTCCGCAAACAGTCGGTCTTCTCCGTCGTACGTCCCGGTATGGGTCAACCCGCGCAGCCACGCCTTATGCCAACCGTTTGAAAAAACGCCTGCGTCTATTGTTTCGATGAGGGCTCCGCGATGTCCGCATGGGCATTCGAGGTAAGTGAAGATCCGCGTTTTCATGAAGGCCTCCCGCCGGTTTCCATCAAGCGCAGCATGAATCGGGCCACCAAATAATTCACGAATCCGCGGTGCGCGAGCATCTTTGCGCTATCCAGCTCTGCGCTCCGCTTGATTTCCCGTAACCGGTACAAAGCGGCGGCCAGTACGGCGAAGGCGCGCTGCGCGTGGGCGGCCAAACAGTCGCCTATTACAGCACGGCTGGCGGTTCGTTCGGCCTGCAAATCGGCGCGCAGTCCAAAGCAATCATTTTCCTGTTCATGACGCAGGATGCGCTCGACCGCTTCCGCAACAGCGATGGCTGGGCCGTCGGCGCCGACGCGACGGTCGCCGTGGTGAAGGTCGGGGCGAACGGCAATATCGATACGTCAACCGCGACCGCGCCGGTACAGGCCTTGGTGCTGACCAATGCGGGCCTGATGGCCGGCGTGTCGCCGGAAGGCACCAAGGTCACGCGGCTCAGGATCTGACACGCTGAGTCCTAGTGGTCCAGGCGACGCGTATCTGAATTCGGGCAACGCTTTCCGTGAATCTCGGGCGGCGCCCGGCAAACGCATCTGTTTATCGACGACGTGCAGACTGTCAAATGGCGCCGCGACCAGGTGGATACCGAGACCGAGGAAACCACCGACGGACAGAATGGCGTACGTCCCACTATCTTTGAGATTCACGACCAGATCGTCGATCGTTCCGATCGTGTCCATGCTTTCGTTGTAGACGATTGACCCGATGATTCTGGAGGCCCGTTATCCGGACGCCAGGTGAACGACGTCGACGCGGGTCGTGGTGATCGACTGCACCGTCCCCTGGGCCTGCAGGGTGTCGGTGGCAAACGCGGTGGCGAGCATAACCGCGCAGGTGACGATTGCGAACTTCATATCAAACTCGCTACGTGTCAGTCAGTCAACGAAGGAGCGAATGGGGCCCGCAGGCGCGATCGTGCCGTTCGCGGTGAAAGCCATCGTGCTCACCGCCCGCGCTCCTATCATTCTCATGTTAGCGCCTCGTTGCGGCGACCGGACGATCGTCATGTCTGGGGCGCGCCAGTTGTGCCACGCAATGCAATTGCGCACTGCCGATGTACTCACGTCCCGATCCTGCCGGGATGGAGACGATGACGGGGCGCGGCGGCAACGGCGCAGCGAGGCACCGTAGCCAAGAAGGAAGGGTAGACACTGTAGCGCGCCGGCATCAACGGATGTGCGAGAAAAAAGCTCCGGAGCTTATGACGGTGGCGCCTAAGCGCAACTCACGCAAAATCGCGCCCCGTGGTCGGCTCGACCGGGACCGCACGACAGCGTATCGCGTTCATCGTGGGTTCCTTGTCCGACCTCCGGCATGGGAATTACGGCGAATAGTATGCGGGTTCACACCTTCCGGTGCTAACGACCGCTTCGCATTTGGGGAGAATGTCATGCGAGTTGCGACGAGAGGAATGTTGGTTTCAGCATTATTTGTCGGTATATCAGGGTCCGTCTACGCACAAGGTGCGGGCGGCGGCGGGGCGGCCGGGGGCAAGGCGGCACGGGGATGAGCAAACCGAACGCAAGTGGTTCAACCGATACTGTGTCGGGCGCGTCCGGGTCGAATAGCATGGCACCCGCTGGTTCTACTCCGCACAAGAAGATGCACAAGAAGTCCAGCGCAGCCACGCCGGCCTCGGCCGCCAATCCGGGTTCGGGTGGCAGTTGAAAGGTCAGCTTTGACGATGTCTGGCGGTCGCGCGTATTGCGGTTTCAGGCATAGTGAGATGACGCCGACCGCCGGTGTAATGCTTCCGATTGATGAGTAGCTTGTTAGGAGCATCGACCCCGCTCGTCCCGACGTTGGCGTTCGCAGCTGCGACCAAACACCGTCTGCTTCGAGGATTCTCCCTCTACTGATGCACGCTCTGGTTAGGCCATCGGCCCGGTCACCACCCATGCGACTGCGGTCAGCACGGCCAGGCAAAAGGCGACCGGTGAACCGGCCCAACAGGTGACCAGACTCGCGAACTTATCGAACGCGCGGGGATGCCATCCTTCTGATGTCGGAACTTCGTCGAGGAGTTGCAACTATCGACGTTCGTATGCTCGGCATGGGCGGATTTGACGTCGCAAGCGCAGTTGAGCAAAGCATCGTCGAGCTGAAGCATTACCAGCCGTTAGCCGTGGCCTTAGGGCAGCATCACCGTGCCGCCTATGATGGGCCGAGGAATTCCCCCGTCCGAAGAGGGAGGAGCTTTGAATACTGCAACCATCAAAAACCTGCGCCCAACCCAACTGACGCACGGTCTGCGCGAAATACGTCAGAAGACCCAGTTTTATCGATCGCTTTCCGGCCATGACCTTGAGATGGCAATAGCGGAAAAGCCTGTTCCTGTCGTATTGGGTCCTGGTGGTTCGCCTTTTGCGATTGATCATCATCACGTCGCGACCGCTTTGTGGCGTGCCGGGATCAAGACGATGCCGGCAGTGCTGGTTGCCGACTTGTCGTCGCTGTCCTACGGGGAGTTCTGGCTGTCAATGGAAAACCAGCGCTGGACCTACCCGTACGACGCCAGAGGTCAGCGCAGAAACTTCGCGGATATGCCGGACCACGTCTGGGCGTTAGCCGACGACGAATATCGCAGCCTCGCGGCATCGGTTCGGGACGCTGGCGGCTACGAAAAGACGACGGTGCCCCTCGAAGAGTTCCGGTGGGCGGACCTGTTTCGCACCTATCTTCCGTATCCCGGAACTGACGAAGAATTTGCTTCCGTAGAACGACAGGCGTTGAAGTTGGCAAAGAGTTCAGTCGCGGAGGGGTTGCCGGGCTACATCGGCGAGCCCCGTTCCTGAGACAACTGCAAGCTACGAAGTGTCACTCCAGGACGGGGCAATTTCCTGCTGCGCCCATTGGGCTCGGGCATGCCCATCATCCGCCGGAATGTGTCGGTCAGGAGGAGACAGATATGCAAATACTCATTACACTTTTCGGAGAGGGAACGGACCTTTCTTCATTACAGATGGCGATGCGCGCAGCGGCTACGTTTTTTGCCGCTCTGGTCTTCATTCGGATATCGGGGCGACGTTCCTTCGGACAGCGCTCGCCTTTCGATTATGTTGTTGCCATTCTGCTCGGTGCGACACTAAGCCGAGCTATTGTTGGCGCGTCGCCCGCTGTCCCGACCCTTGTCGCGTCGCTTGTTATCGTTCTGATCCATCGTGCACTCGCCTGGGCGTGTATTCGCTCTCGGGCGCTGGAATCGTTAGTGGTAGGGGTTGAGCGAGAGGTCTACGGTGACGGACGATTTAACGAACGTGAGATGCTGGCAGCGTTGATAACCCGAACCGATGTCCTTGAGACAGTTCGCCAGGAACTCGGCTCCAATGCCCTCGACAGGGTGAAAAGTGCGATTCTCGAGCGCAACGGCGAGATAAGTATTATCCGAAAGACGGACCCTTCGCGACCGTAAGCGCTCGGCGCCCGCGTGCGGCGCTGAGGGTTCGCGCTGCCTGCAGTCTGCGGAGCTGAAACTTTCGAGACACACGTCTGCCTGCGAGTGGATCGTCCGGCTGTGTGATCGCGTATTCTTGTTCGTTGTTCGTTGTTCGTTGTTCGTTGTTCGTTGCGCCGCGGGTTCGCTTACTCCTCGGCGTATTCAACCGTCAGCCACGCGCGATGGGTGTGCGGCAGGCGGCGTTCGAGCACACCTGGCAATTGCAGCACGTTCAGGCCGAGCGCGGTATTGGCCCCCCGCCAGCGCGATCCGACCACCACCAGCGCATAGTCCAATCACGGTGACGAACCACAGTGTCGCGGCGGTCGTCACACCCATAATGAGACCGTCCTTGCGCAGATTTGCACCCGCACCGGTGAAACCGACGCCGGTCAGGATGCGAAGAGCAGGCGCATTAAATCTAGCACTGCGAACGAATTATCCGGATTGCCGGTCTGCGGCGGCAAAGCGTTCACCTGAACCATTGCGATACGCGCGGCAAGGCAAACCAGCAGGGTCGTGCGCAAACCTGCAGCCTTGCACGATTCGCCGCGATTCAGGCCGATCGCGGTGCTAGGCGACGAGCGCCACAGCGAACCGGATCGCGAAGTCTTGCCAGCCGGGGACGAGCGGCATCGGTTGCATGGTAGTGGGGCTCTCTACTGGGCGGTCGATTGACGCCTCGCATACTGGTGGTTGCCGATCGGCTGCCGCGAGCCGGACAAGTCAGACAGAGGACACGCAAGGTACATGCCAAACCGATTCGTCAGTGTTTTCGGACTTCGGGAATAGGGATTGCTTTGCCAGATCATGGCCTCCTCGAGTCGTTCACGCTTGCACTTGAAGCAACCCGGTGCACGGCGCGTGCCGGTCGCATAGTCCGCGGCGTCGAGCAGGAAGAGCGGCTCAAGAACATGAACGACGAATCAGCAATGGCGCGACATAAGGCGGATGTTTCCGACGGCGACTTCGAGATTTACGCGAGCTACCATGGCACTGGCGACGGTCGATATATGGGCAGCCTCAGGGTGATCAGGAAGTCTGACCGGAAGATTCTGTTCCCGTTCGACGGCGCGCCGCAGATCGGACCTTTCGCGACGCCGGCCGAAGCGCGTGAGGCGGCAGTGGAGCATGGCCGCAAGATCGTTGCGGCAGACCGGGCTGTGCCCGAAGAGTAACGCCTCTGATAGCACGCGGCGTACGTGGTGGCTCTGGCATGTAAGCGCACGATTCGAGGACGTCGTGCCCGAGGTCGATCCGGTATTCAACCTGGTCGGCGGCGAAACGTAGACGCGCTCGTGGAACGGGGTTGCGAAAGGCGGCGCGCTGATTTCGATGCTCGCCGAACCGTCGCAAACCGAAGCGTCCCGCCGTGGCGCGCGCCGCGAACGCTTCACGGCGCGACCCGATGGCGGCCAACCAATCGCAATCTCCGCGTTGATCGACAAGGGCCATATACGCGGACACAACCGCCTTCGCTTCCCGATCAATTCCGCAAAGCGGTGATACGGCACGGATGGAATATCCTGCCGCGCAGGCGCAATTCAGCGGGTGGCGAGTCCCTGTTCGGGCGGCGGCCCGGCACCAATGCCAAAAGACTCATACTGGGAGATCACCTGGGCACCGAACAGCAGCAGCGTGGCAAGCCATTCGAGACTGAAGAGGATCACGATGGCAGTCGTCAACGAGCCGTAAACTACGCTGACTTTTGACAACGTGGCGAAATACCAGACCAGCATATGGCGCGTGATTTCCCACAGTAGGGCCGCCGTCACGCCGCCGAACAACGCGTGCCGAAGCACGGGGCGGCCAACCGGCATCACGAGGTAGATCGATGTCACCACGAAGATTTCTCCTGCCACCCCTAGCAGATACAGCAGCGCGCGCGAAAATCCCTGCAGCGAAACATGGCGGCCGAACAGATCGATACCTTGCGCGCCGACCGCCTGCAAGCCAGCGGAAACAAACGTGACTATCAGCAGGCCGACGCCGAGAAAGAGGATGTAGCAATACGGCAGCAGTGCCGACAGCATGAAATGCCGCCGGCGGATCGCCACCCGATGCACGAAGATCACCGACATCGCGTTCTCCAACACGGTGAAAGCAAGCGAGCTGAAGAAGAACATCGTCACGAGCAGCACCCAGCTGATCACCGCGCGGTGCGCGAGGAAATTAGCGAGTTCGTGGACGAGCGCGTCGGCCTGGCCCGGCACCAGCCAGCGCAGCAAACGCGCAAGCGTGTTGAGCAGAAGGCGCTGGTCCACCACGTGCGACAGCACAATGACAATCAGGATCAGAAGCGGAACAATCGAAAGGAGAGCGTAGTAAGCTACGGCGCCCGCCAGCAGCATGCCCTGATTGGCGCGAAAGGCTTTCAGCGTCTGCAACAGGAAAGCGCCCGGATGGCGTGCAATGCTGCGCGCGCGGTGCAGCGTATCGACGCTCATGGCTGCGGCGCGAGCGCCGAAACGCGCGCAGTGGGCGCAACGGGCACGGCGGGTGGCGGATTGTCGGCAGGCATGAAGGGCTCCTTGTTGGCGTGGCGGGTTGACTGAACACAGCGGCCGAGGCAGTTCGCCTGAGTTACCTGTCGGACCCGCGGCGCTCGTGCACAAACTCGCCCGCGAGGCGCAGACGCGAGACGATGGCGCTGTATGTGCGCTCACGCGTGGCGGCATCGGGTGCGCGCAGCGCGAACGACGGGAGATAGGTCGTCACCACGAGCCGTTCTCCATGTTCGACCACGTTGCCGAGCGCGTCCCGCGGATGCGCATTGCGGTCTTTCAGCACGGTGACGCCCAACGCGACAATCACCCGCGCGCCCACCGTAGTCAGTTCCTGTTCGAGCCAATAGCCGTACACATCGATTTCGCGTTACGCCGGCTCTTGTCCAAAAGTTCGACGCTCATAACCAAGCAAGCCGCGTTCCGCGTTCGCATGGCGGCTTCGGTGCCGCATAGGCGCGTGCTCGTACTCGACGATTACTCGGGGGCATCCGACGCGCTGCGATTGCTGCTGGACGCCGATGGCTTCGAGTGCCTGTGCTTTGAAAAATTTGCGAGGGGCAGGCCATTGGGCGCAGCCGTCGCGAGACTTCTCGCCGCTCGTCGCCGAAAGCGAGCCCCCGCGCCTACTCAGGCGCGTACTTGAATTCGGGCAACGCCTCCACGGACTTCTTCGTTGCGTCTGGCAGGATGAGCTGCCGCCGGTCGATCTGGAGATCGCGGAAGGGTACCGCCACCAGATGCTTGCCCATCCCCAGAAAACCTCCCACGGACAGAATCGCGTAAGTGCTGCTGTCATTCGGCGCTACGACGAGGTCATCCACTGTCCCGATCTTGTCCTTTTCGCGGTTATAGACGGTTGCGCCTTCGAGCTTGGAGGCTCGGTATCCAGCGGAGAGTTGGACGACATCGGTCCGCTTCTCCGTAATGGATTGAGGCACACCTTGAGCCAGGGCACCTGTGGTGAAAATCGCGGCGAGCAGTCCCGCGGAAACAAGCGCGGTCACTCGTTGAATCATGGTGTTCACCTTCTGTCAGCTAGCGCATGTACAGTGGCAAACGCAAAAATCGTGCCGCGCGCTGCTACTGTTCCCGCTTTCGAAGTTAAGCCGCCCAACCTAGCTAGTATTCGACAAACTGGAGGAACGATTGACCATCGCCGATGCCGCGCGCGAAGCTTAACGACGTGCCCGGGTGGCAGGCCCCAGCAAGAAACAGCGTTTTCTGCACGCCACGTTGCCGCCGCGCAGTCCGTTGCAAACGGCAAGTCGTGCGAGCCCGGGGCGGTTGGCATTGCCTTCAACTCTTTTCTTTCCGTTGGAGATCCGCTCGCTCTCGACGCAACGGCAGTAGCAGCTGAAGTGGCCGACGCCGGGAAATCGCGTGATGCCCCCTGTCTCGAGCATGATGGTTGCGGCAAGCGCGTCGCCGATGCCTGGCGTGGTCTTGAGGACGTGAAACTCCGAGCGCAATTTCACTTTCTGATGAAGAATGGCTTCGAGGGAGGGAATCTCCCCGCGTAGCGTGCGCAAGACCGCCAGGTTCGCCATCAGCGCGCGCTCGACGTGAAGCGGCAGCGCGAGTGCCCGCACGGCGGCGCCGTCGAGACGTTATACGTGTTCACCATTGATACGCAGGTTCAACTGTCTGACCAGCGGGCTTTCGATACTCAAGATGTGCAGGGTGCGTTGCTGTACAAGCTGTATGCGCTTGCGTGCCAGGTCGTGCAAAGAGGTAGCGCTTCGATTCCGTCACCCGCCGTTTTCACTTCGAACTGTTCGGACTCGAAAAATAGCCCGACCGCAGCACACGCGGAG
Source organism: Paraburkholderia sp. GAS334 (assembly GCF_050436625.1). NCBI lineage: Bacteria > Pseudomonadati > Pseudomonadota > Betaproteobacteria > Burkholderiales > Burkholderiaceae > Paraburkholderia > Paraburkholderia sp. GAS334. The sequence goes on from NZ_JBNDMO010000045.1 coordinate 21,274, forward strand.
TGGTCATCATCTGCTAGCAGAAGTTTCTTTGACAGGGTATCGCCGTCGGCAATTGACGAGGTGTAAGCGTCCACGTGACCCCTCACGCAACGGGCATTCCCGGCCACCAGCGTTCGGTTTCATCTTATAGCCGTATGTAGCAAAGATGCTCGGCTCATTTGCGCATGGCGCTTTCGCCAATGCTTGCGCGTGCGAGCGACCACGACTGTACGTCATATCTTCTTCCGTTTCGGTAGCGCGAGCGTCGTGTCGGCATCCTGAAGTCCACGCAATTGCAGATCCGTTGTGCGCGTTAACCCGCTGCGATCGTAAGTTTGCGCTCTCCGGAAGAGTGCCGCCTGCATGGGAGGCACGGCCCGGGCCGTTGACGGCCGGCGGGCCGTGCAATTCGTTGACCGCATTACGGTGCGGCATGCCGATTGCTCGGAATAAGGTCCGATCCAGCAGGAGTACATCATGACCGCACTAGACCCAAGCATCCAGCAACCGTCAACTGGAACAGGCGCGCACATCGTCGGCATCGCAAGCGGCGACGGCCCCGGCCCCGGCCCATACGTAATGGCCGCAGCCACGCTCGACGGCAACAAGGTCTTCACGTCGGATGGTGAACATGTAGGCAAGATCGCGGACATCATGCTCGATGTGCGCGGCGGCCGCATCGCGTATGCCGTGCTGTCGAGCGGAGGCTTTCTCGGAATGGGTGACACGCTGCACGCTATACCATGGAGCGCGCTCACGTTGGATACGGACGAGAAGTGCTTCCGCCTGTTCGACATGACCGCGGACCGTATCAAAAACGCGCCCGGATTCGATAAGGACCATTGGCCTTCGATGGTGGACCCCCAGTGGGGTTCTTCGGTGCACGAATACTACAACCGCCGGCCATACTGGATGGCCACGCGGGATGTTGTCGAAGGACACCCCCGCGACCTTTAACTGCACGGCTAACAGACGGCGGTGTCAGAGGAACTGACATCTCCGCCTCACGTGAACTCGCCACCTGATTCAACTCGAGGGGCTTGATTCAGCCTGCGCACACGGATGCAAGTCGGCGTCCGAGTTGGATCATCGTCACCGACTGAGGCACCAATACACTGCAGCACGCCAGGTGCCGACGAGCGAAGACCCAGCGTCGGAAGCGATGCTGCCCCTGTTGCGTCAATGCCCAACGCGATGTGGTGGGCTTCAGATTGTCCGAGATCTTGGAAAGCGGCTAGCCATGCTGTCTGATATGTCATGCCAAATCATCCGAATGAATATTCTGTACTTGATGGCGTTCTGGCCAAGCTGGATCTTCCGTGCCGAAGCGTCAACGCACTCGCGGGGGCGAGCGCAGCGCTGACCGGTTCAGGGTACCGCTTGCCGCTGCCTGGCCGCGGCGCCACGCTGGCGCGCTGGCGTGTCCTGGCGACGATCGCCGGCCGTGACCTGTCGCTCGTAAAAATCTATGAGTCGCACACGGACGCGCTCGCGATTCTTGCCGAATCACGCGCTCCGATGGCGCTCACGCCCGGGCGCATCTGGGCTGTGTGGGCGGCTGAGCCTCCTGACGCAGTCTTGCGGGCGGAACGCGACTGCGATGCGGTAATGACACTCACTGGCGCCAAAGCGTGGTGCTCAGGAGCGGCCTTCGTCACTGACGCGCTTGTCACCTGCCGCGGCTCGCTCGGGGAAAAATGGCTTGCTGCAGTCCACCTTCGGCAACCTGGTATCCATGTAACCGAACGGGGCTGGCATGCGGTCGGCATGGCCGCAACACAAAGTGTTGAAGTCGAGTTTGACGCTGTGCCCGCAACACCTGTCGGCGTATCGGGCGAGTATCTGAGCCGCCCGGGATTCTGGCAGGGTGCAGCGGGTATTGCGGCCTGCTGGTATGGCGCCGCAGCTGCGCTTGGGAACAGCTTGCGTCGCGCGGTCGTGCGTCGCGACGACCCTTACAGGCGCGCACACCTGGGGACGGTCGATGCCGCGCTCACCGGCGCCGCCTCAGTACTGCGCGAGACGGCCGCGTGGATCGACGATAACCCGCACTGCAATGCAATGACAGTCGCGCTTCGTGCCCGCAGCGTGACGGAAGCGGCGGTCTGCACGGTTCTGGAGGCGACAGGACGTGCATTGGGCGCAACGCCCTTTTGCCGCGACCGCTGGTTTGCCCAGATGAGTGCCGACTTGCCAGTATTTGTGCGGCAGAGCCACGCGGAACATGACCTCGCTGCGCTCGGCCAGTCGGTTGCGCGCGATCACGATGAGTGGTCGCTATGACGACGCGCGTACAGTATTTTGACGACGAGTTCCGACGCGACGATGACCCCTGGCGGTGCAACATCAGTTGGTACGAGCGGCGAAAGCGCGCGCTCATGCTGGCCGCACTACCACGCGAGCGTTTTAGGCATGGGTTTGAGCCGGGTTGCGGCAACGGAGCAATTGCAGCGGAACTTGCCGCGCGCTGCGATCGGCTGTTGTGTTCGGATTTTTCATCGCGTGCGGTAGAGCTCACCCGCCATCGCCTCACTGGCATTCCCGGGGCGCGCGTCGAGCAGCTTGAGATGCCTGAGCATTGGCCTCATGAACGATTCGACCTGATCGTGCTCAGCGAACTGGCGTATTACCTCGCGCCACGCAAACTCGCGTCCCTCGTCGAGCACGTGCTGTTGTCATTGACAGACGATGGTTACGTAGTGAGTTGCCACTGGCGGTACCCGATCGAACCATGGGCGCAGACAGTTGACGACATATCGAACGCGTTCCGTCGGCCCGGATTACTGCATCGAATGGTTGAACACGTGGAACCGGATTTCACACTCGAACTCTGGTCAAAGTGCGCTCGCTCCGTCGCGCAATGGGAGGGCCTGGTGTGATCGGCATCGCGATGCGAGGAATTAGGCGCCTTGACACGCCGCTGGGTATCGTCGTTCGTCAGCCTTGTGGCTGCGCGCGCCCAGCGATCGTGCCGTAACAGTCGCTATGCAGACGCTGGACGTGCTTGTTGCGAAGAAGACATCATCGATCATGCATTGGACCAGGAACTGGGATCTGATGCGCTGACTTCTCGAAAGACCGGTAAGGTCGACCAGGAATACTTCGTCGCATTCAATTGTGGCTCTGTACCCGAGGTGATCGATCACGGCGCCATCGGTTATACCTGCGAAGATGTTCAGAATGCCATACGTACGTTGCAACATCTCAACGAACTGTCGCGAACGGAAATACTGGCTCAATTCGAACGGCGCTTCGGTGTCAGGACCATGGCGCAGAAATGCGTCGACAGCTTTGGGTCGCTGCATCACGGCGGACAACGCACAGCGATACTGCAAACCGTCACCGGTTGATTCGTTTCTGGACGGAGCTGGGTCTGGAGGAGAGTTCGATCCGCTGGCTATGGGTCACGGGGTTGACTTCGCCGGGTCAAGGTCACAGATCCCGTTCGTTTGCCGCGAGGCATTGGGTTCGCACGGAACGGGTCGAATCTACATTCATGATCGGTATGGTGTTCAGTACACCGACGCTGGAGCCCGCCTGGCTGAAAGGCGCCGTAAATCGCTCAAGCGGGAAATATCATTTGTCCGTTCGTTGACGATGGGGGTCTTCCCGACATTACTGGACAGGACGTTCTGCAGTGGGGTCTGCCCGTGCATCCAACCGTTGCCGTTGGACGCGCTCGGATAAGCGCGGCTGCACCGTCGCAACTACTCGGAGGCGCGGTGCCCGTAACTCTAGCCGATCGCATACCAACGCTTCTTCACGGTTCACTTCGTTGCAGCCCGGTACGTTGGGCGTTGTGTATTCCATTCCAGGTCGCCACTCTCACCCGTGCTGCACAGCGGGGGCACGTGCCGTGCTGCTGGTTGGACATAAAAATGATTCCACGCGGCCCAGATCGCGGTTCCGTCCAGCGGCAATCAGGTCGACTGAAGGCAGGTTGTACCGTCTGGCGCCGCGATCAGTCTTTGAAGTCTTTACCCAAGTTCAAGTATGCCTCTGTGTGGCTCCCTGCCGTGAGCTGGCGGAGAACACAACATATCGTTCCGCGTTTGCGCCGTCATTCTGGTCGTTCTCAGCGGATGTGTAGATCGATGTCTTTTATTGAAATTTCAAGGAGATTCTCATGTCCCAGAAACCCTTCCTGACGGACGTCCAGACCTTGCGCAAGCGTGCCCGTCAGCATATCGACGAAGGTGCGGTAACGGCTGGCTATGAGGCGGACCGCGAAACTGTCCTGAAATTACTCAACGACTCGCTGGCCACAGAAATCGTCTGTGTGCTGAGGTACAGGCGCCATCACTTCATGGCAAAGGGACCGGCATCCAAAAGTGTCGCAGATGAGTTTCTGGTCCATTCGAACGAGGAGCAAGGTCATGCCGATCAGATCGCAGAACGCATAGTCCAGTTGGGTGGCGAACCCAACTTTGCACCCGACGGATTGGTGAGCCGGAGCCACGCTGAATATGTGGAAGGCACATCCCTCGTAGACATGATCAAGGAGGACCTTGTCGCTGAGCGCATCGCCATCGACAGTTATCGCGACATCATCCAGTACCTCGGCGAAAAAGACCCGACGACGCGGCGCATGATGGAGGGAATTCTCGCAGTGGAAGAAGAACACGCTGACGACATGGCGGATTTGCTCGGAGGCCTGCCGGCAAAAAGCTGAGCGGACGGCCAGCGCAGGAGCGGGGCAAAGTCGATTTCAATCTATCTGTAGGCTCCCAGAACTGGCGGCCCGCGCGTTCAGAGTCGACTGTAGCGCGGTGCCAGCGGGCGAGAGTCCCGACTTGGCCATGGTGCACGTCGTTACGTCGGCCGTATCTGACTACATTCCGGCTAGTGCATATCGGCGGCAATGTTCGAGGTATCCAGCTTCGTGACTACTGACGAGTTCGACAATGCTGTTCCATAGCCAAGGGGGGGCATCAATGGTCTTGGAACGGTTGCGCCTCAACTCTTTCAGCCAGGCCCGGCGGGAGCCGTGATCCATCTGTCGGACGTGCGCTTTACCGACGATCTGCCCGAGGTAGCGCGCCACATCCATCGCTTCGGCCTGGCTGATTTGTTCAACCTCGAGTTTGATGTCCTGCGGAAGTAATTCCCGGATGACCACTGACCGGTCCTGCAATCGGTCCGCGCGCATCCGCTCGCCTAGAAACGGCGACAGGTGGCGCGCCCCTTCAAGGACGCGTTCCGCGTTGTCGCGTGGCATGCTTGCGCCCGAGTATCGAGGGGCTGCCGCCTTTATCCCTTCCTTTATATCGACAAGGCAAAGGTCGTCTCCCTCAACCACACCGCCGTCCACGTCGAGTAGCACGGCATAGCGCAGGCGGCCAAGCGAACTACACCCTTTCACCCAATAGGCGGCATCTAGCACGGTCACCTGACCGTTATCACTGCGTCCCCGCAGACTGGTGGCGAGCTGGCTGATGGCACCCTTTTCGAACAATGAGGATATCTGTGCAGCTTCATCCTTCGTGAGGGGCCAGAAACGCTTGCCGAGCGGGATCGTCGGCCTGGTGTCTTCAAGGCGTTCGACTGCCAGGTGCTTCCAGGAGCGGCGGACCGCTTCCTTCATGACAACCCGCACGGTCTCTGGCTTTTCGCCAAGATCGAGATGCTTTCCTTTTGCGGCCTTGTCGAACGCGCATTCATATCCATCGGCGAGTGCCTCCATCATATGGACCGTGGTCAGCCCGGGCAGGTCCGAACCACGCGCGGCGGTCGCAAGCGATAGCCCTAGCCGAATCAGATCGTGGGCGGGATTTCCGATAACGGTCTGGTCGAGATCCCGGATCTGAACTTCGACGCGACCCTGGGCATCCGCGACAGGACCCAGGTTGCCGGTGTGACAGTCTCCGCAGATCCATATCGCGGGGCCCTCGGGCAAAGCTTTATTGTCACTTGCATCAAGCCATTCGTAAAACTGCGTGGTGTTCCCACGGACATAGGCATGGGCTGACCGCGCCATTTTTGCGTTACGTGTGGCAAGCAGGATGGCCTGCCGGCTTTTGAAGTCAGGCAGTTTCTCACCGCTTGTACGCTTCTTTTCGTCGGTTTGCTTTTTGGCCATGGCGTGATCTCGAGATAAAGTGGACGTGGTCCAGAGGCATCGCTTGTTGGATAGAATGCACCAAAAGCTATTGGCGCGCGCGGGCCCGGTATGTCAGGGAGATTGTGCTTAATTCGTGTCCGGCGATATTTCGCTCACTCGCGTGGCAGTTGGCCCACAACCCGTTTCCTTACCCGACCGTTCCGCAAAGTTGCCGGCTGGGCGTTCCGGGCAAGCTTCAGCCCTTAAAGAACGACAGAGTCGTAGTACTCGACAAGGGGCATTTCCTTCAACAATGTCTCGGCTTGCTAGAGCGCTTCCTCGGGATCGTCTGCCAGTATCCGTTGATAGAAGTTGGTCGGCGGAGTGAGCGGTGGGCGATCCCCGAAAAGCACGTCGATGAATTCCAGTTTCTCGATACAGGTGGCAACCGCCAGAACGATGCCGGTGGTCTCAAGGGGGTTGACGACTGGCGATAGGAATTGCTGTGCCAGGGAGATGGGCGACGCAGGCGGCTCGTGGACCTCCACGGGCATCGGTGCTTTTTCAGCCGGTTGCGCCGACACGGGACTGCCTCCGCCGTTTGCCCTGGTGGGACGCGAGAGACGCTTGAGCGCGTTTGATGCGGTCTCGAGAAACGCGTCGGCTCGTCCAACTGTCGACTCTTGCACACGCTCGATCTTTTTTTCTATGGCGGCCTGGTACTGAGGTGCCTCGGTCGCGAGTTGGGCGATCTGGGCGCCGAGCAGGGTTCCTACACCTGCGATCAGAGTCAACGCCAAAAGGACCGCAACTACAACAGAAGGTAGTTGTCCCTGTTTCAGACGCCGAAGCAAATCGACCAACGGTGCCGCAAGAAAGCTGAGCAGGACCGCAAGCGTGATTGGGACTAGAACGACCCGTTCAAGATCCAGGGCGAAAATTACAACGACGGAGGTAACAAGGGACGTCAACGCTCGGAGATGGGGGGCATCCGTAGGCGCCACCTTTGTCGCTGGCCATCGTGGCGGATTCGGAGTCATCTAAGCTTGCAGGAGGGGTATAACGCGCCATTACACGTTCTATCCGGCATAGAACGGGTCTGGCGGTCTGGTACGTATTCGGTTCCGACTGGGCCGGAAATGGCAGGCCATGGACACTGCCTTTCTGTGTCTCGCGGTGGGACACGGATTACAAATCGGGTCAACCGGTACCAACATGAGAGAACCGCGTGGCTTACGAACGAACCTCGTTGCAATCGGGCAAGGGCGCTCAGAGAGCGGGAGCGAACCATCCCGATCGGATTTTCACGGGCACGCCCCAACTTGATCGCTCCATGACGCGTAACGATGCATCGAGCCTCATTAGCCGCGCGCGATGCATTGGAAGCAGCACTACCGCATGGAGGGAATCGAGGCGACTGCGCCAGTACGACGGCGAAAATATGTCCGAACAGATTTTCCAGCTGCAGAATCTCTCGGTTCATTTCATGGTGAGTCATTTTTTGTTCCGATACTGCTCTGTGGGCAGAAGGCGTCCTGTGGCGCGCCGGAGAGTGCAGTGCGGCGTCGGCCGCCTTCATTCCATAGCAATCGGTCATTCGTCTCAGGTTAGTTGTACTGCCCTCCATGACGTCGTGGGTTGCCACCCGGTTCCACGTGCGGGCGAATGACTCGTGCACTAACCTAACGCCCTGTGAATCCGCATGAAGGCAAGTGGTACCTGTTGAAACCGCGTGCGGCGCCGACGCGCCGCGCGGTGGCGTCAAATATGAAGCGTCCGTGGCCGGCACATGGCAGCTGCCATGCGAGGCAGTGCAACGTGACGGGCGCTCCCGGAACGCGCTCATCCGACATATGACGCCATGTGGTCGCAGCCATCATGTTTGCGACGCTGCCGGCGATTGACGATTCGCGCGACGATGGGAATCGGCGCTCGCAGGTTCAACGTAGTCGCGGCGAACTCCACCAGGCGCTACCGGTGCTGCGCAACGGTCATGCCAGTGCTCGAAGTGGTAAAGACCGTCAACTCGCAGTGCCGCCGGTCCACCGGCAAATCGGGCGATGCCGGTCTGAAAAACGTACGGAACGCCTGCCGACAGTTGCGATCGATCGCGATGGACAGTATGCGCCCGCACTCCACCGCAGAAAACCACAGGCCACATCTCGCGCTCGGTCCAGAAATTGCTGGTCCGTGGGACCATGTAGAGAAGAGAAGACAGGGCGAGCTAGGGCGCGTGTGAGGATACGTTCTGAGCGCACACATGCTTGGCACTGCCACCTTCTATCCGCCATCAGTACAGCCGGCTCAACGCGGCAGTGCTTTTTCATCGGTCCGTCATGTCCGTGTGCGCACGGACAGAACAACAAAAACGGAGTGCAAAATGATCGGCATTATTATTCCGGCCCACAACGAGGGCTGCTGCATCGGGGAGTGCGTTAGCGCCGCGATGCTGGCGGGGCGTCACACGGAGCTCGGCGGCGAGGACGTGCAGGTGACGGTGGTGCTGGACACGTGCATGGACGATACGGGCCAGATTGCCGCGTCACTGGGTGCGCAGATCATCGAGGTCGTGGGCCGCAATATCGGCATGGCCCGCGCGACGGGCGCGCGCGCTGCGCTAGAAAGCGGTGCGCGGTGGCTCGCCTTCACGGATGCCGACTCTGTGGTTCCTGCAGACTGGCTTGTCCAGCAGTTGCGCTGCAGCGCGGACGCGGTATGCGGCATAATCGGCGTTCACGACTGGTCAGGGCACTGCGACGCGGTGCGGGAAGACTTTCTCAGGACATACTGCGACGCTGACGGCCACCATCATATTCATGGTGCGAATCTCGGTGTCTCCGCGACCGCATACCTTAGAGCGGGCGGATTCCCGTTGCTTGAATCTAACGAAGATGTCGCCTTCGTCCAGGCGCTGATTGGCACCGGCGCCACTATCGCGTGGACCGCATCGACGCGTGTCGTGACAAGCGCACGGATGGACTGCCGGGCTCGCCGGGGATTTGGTGCAACGTTGCGGGGGGTCAGCAGACGATTGGCGCCACTGGGCTGGCCCCGCGCCGCATTGCTCGATGAATTCGAGCCAGAGTGAACAGGCGGGCGTTGTCAACCTGGCGAGCGTGAGACGAAACGCCGACAGGTGTGACGATCGTTCAGAAACCGAGTCGACGGATTTTGGGCGAGTTGGGTGAATTCGCGTCAGGCAACGAACCTTGCCGTGCCTGAAATTACAGGAATAAGTTCATGCAAATCAGCTCTAGAGAAATATGCTTCGGCATACCAATGATTCGACATAACATAACTTGTCCATCGCGTGACGTATGGGCTGGATTCAAATGTCCGGTGCCAGCCGCGATAACCCCCGTTATCACCGCAAGGCCTCCAACCCCGCTCAGTGCCAGCGAGGTCATGTGTGCGCGCAACGGATAACGCGGATTGTCACGGCTAGCGTGTCGACGATGTTTGTTACAAACATGTGGGACAGTCATTCCCCTTCGTCCGAGTTGCTGTGGGACGATTCCCCACCTTTTCCGAGCGGGTGGTCGGGGCCATCGAAAGAAAGGAATGCCAGAAAAGGCGCGATAATATAGACGAACGTCTCGTCGGCATAGGCGAGATTTTGCGTGCGTATTGTCAAGTCGAGCAATGCTTGCATGCGCGCGCCGTCACACTGCAATCGCGCTTCGCACCAGAGCCCTACCAGCGCTTCGAACAGCCCAAATGCGTCTTTCGCCCCGGGCTCTCGCGGGTGCCAGCCAGCCCCGCTGTGCAATAGAGCCACTCCCTCGATTATTTCCGGTACCGCCGAGTTACCGAGCGGGTGGCGGCGCCACGACACGTGTTGACTTTCTCGAGCGGGGTCCAGATCGAAAAGTGGAGATCGAACAAGCGGCTGCATCTCGTAGAGCAGTTCCCGCAAGCTGCGCAATGTGATGTTGGGGTGCAGCATCTTCCAGAGACGGTGTTCGAGCCACTTCTCCGCACGCGCACCCTTCGGATCTGCACTGATCGCCCCGACGAGATCGAAACCGAACTTGCCACGCGGACCTCGTTTCGGCGCCCCTCTTCCTGCGATGTAGTAATGCATAAGGTTGCTGGACCGCTTGCGGCCGTCAGACGATCCGAAGGGAGCGACAACCATGCCCAACTAACAGCGAAAAACATCTCGACCGACCGGCCAAGATGTTTGTCGGTAAACCGGACTTCCTGCTTGACGCTGTCCAAAATCGCCAATCCCGTGAACGCGCGCAGACGACAGCGCGTCATGCACTGACGGGTATGCCGTGAAATAGTGAAAAAGGCCCGCCGTGCGGCGAGCCTCCTTGACGTTACGGAGTGAGTGCGGCATCGCTGAGCGCCTGCCAGTCGAATCCTTCGAGCAACACCGCGAGCTGCAGCGGGGACAGCGGCGCATTGCCCGCGTCCATCGGCGATCCCCCGGCGTCGTCCGTTATAGTCGTCTGCGTCTGCTCGGGCGCACTTAGGGGACTGCGGTGTGATGTGGCGGCCTGATCGATGGCAACGAGGCCAGTCAGGGCGGTGATGGCAAGAACGGTTCGGGTAGTGACAGTAATGTGACGCAACATGTCAGGCCTCCATTCAAAAAAGGGAAGTGAGCGAATTGCTTTCGGTTCATCATCAGGATAAGAGGCCCAAGCTTATCGTCAGCTTAATAGCTGTAGATTTGTTTCACTACCCTCGGTGAGACCGGCGAAATCCTGCCTTCGTGAATGACCGCTACGGCCGATCACTTGTCCTCGAGCGGTACGGAATGACCGTTCCGCTCTGATACCTGCCCTTGGAACTGCGACGGCTCGACCGGCAGCAACGGGTCGAGGCTGTGCGAAAACGCAAAACTACGCGGTTTTCGGGTGTCGCTTTACCCTTGCCGAGGTGCTTCCAAGCCGATATGGCGCGATCTGAAGGGT
>NZ_JBNDMO010000046.1:0-30970 GCF_050436625.1 Paraburkholderia sp. GAS334
CTGCCTGAAAAACTAGCAGGATAGGTTGATTACCCGGCTCAATTTTCAGTCGGCGCGATCCCTACAAGTGGCTCAATTTTCGGTCGGCGTAAACAACCCTTGGGTACGGTCGTGTTGGTCGTACCCTACAACTTTCCGATCTTGCTCTTTTGCTGGCAGGCTTCTGCAGCCTTGGCCGCTGGCAATGCGGTCATCATCAAGCCGTCAGAGGCGACGACTCTGACGACGTTGCTGGCAATGGACGCTTTTACTCACCTGCCGCCTGGGCTGCTGCAGGTACTGGGCGGCGGCGCGGAGATCGGCCGCCAATTGGTCGAGCATGAACACACTCATGGCATCGCCTTCACCGGCAGTGTCCCGGCCGGCCAGGCCGTGGCACGCGGCGCGGCCGAGCGTTTCAAGCCAGTGCTGATCGAGGCGTCCGGCAACGATCCTTGCATCGTCATGCCCTCCGCGCCGGTCGCCGCTGCCGCGCGTAACGCGGCCTACGCCACCTTCCTCAATGCCGGGCAGGTCTGTACATCGCCGGAGCGGTTCTACGTGCATGAGGCCGTTTATGACGACTTCCTCGCGGCTCTTGTGAAGGAAGCGCAGGCGCTCCGTGTCGGCCGCGGGCTGGACGATGTCGACATGGGGCCGATGGTGTCGCAACGGGAGTTGCAGCGCTTCGAGCGGATCATCGGCCGCGCGTTGGAGCAGGGGGCACGGCTCATGACCGGCGGTCGCCGCCCGCAATACCTGCACAAAGGCTGGTTCTACGAGCCGACGGTGCTCGCGGTCGAACACCACATGGACATCATGCATGACGAATGTTTCGGCCCGGTGGCACCCGTCTGCAAGGTCTCCAGTCTCGACGAAGCCCTCCGGCTGGCGAACGACTCCCGGTTTGGGCTTGGCGCGAGTATCTACACCCACGACCTGACCGAGGCCATGCGGGCCGTGAACGAGATCGAGTCCGGCATGGTGTGGGTTAATACCCCCCTCAACGACAATGACGGCGTGCCCTTTGGCGGCCGCAAGATGACTGGCGTCGGCCGTCAACTTGGAGCCGAAGGACTGGAGCAGTTCCGCCGTTCGAAGATGGTCATCCTTGCGCCCGAAGTCGTCACCGGCGATGAATTGTTCCCTTATCAGCCCGAACATGGTTTCCGCGCAGTCGTAGCGGACTGATCGTCGGAAGCGGACTACCGGCTTGTGGAATTTTGTTAGCACACCGTAGAGCGAGATCGGGAAATCTTGGGTGCAGTTCACGTCCCGCGCGGTTTCGCCGGTACTTTTGCGGCCTGGAATCTGAAGATCACCGGAAAAACATGCGTCATTGTCGAGGTCAGAGATCGGGTGCGCGGGAGACCCGATGCTGCTGTCGCCGCTCGTGATCACGAAGCAGGAAATCCATGAGATCGTTTCGAAGGCGAAAAAGGCCATCGACGCGACCGCACAACAATTTTGGCTTTCGTAACGGCAGTCCGTTCCGGCATGCGTGCGTCATACCACACGCTCATGCCGGACCTTTACCTTCAAGGAAAAACCATGAGCGTTTGTCATCTTCGTCGTGCGGTCGCGGGGGCCGCGTTTTTCGCCGTCACCAGCCTGGCCGCCCTATCGGGCACGCCAGCACTGGCGGCAGACACGGAACTGAACGTCTACAACTGGTCTGACTATATCGCCAAGGACACCATTCCGAACTTCGAGAAGCAGAACGGCATCCATGTGAAGTACGACAACTACGACACCGACGATACGTTGCAGGCCAAGCTGCTGGCAGGAAGCTCCGGCTATGACATCGTCGTGCCGACCTCGAACTATATGGCCAAGCAGATACAGGCAGGCCTGTATCAGAAGCTCGACAAGTCGAAGATGCCGAATCTCGCCAATCTCGACCCGGCGCTGATGAAGATGATCTCCGACGCCGATCCGGGCAACCAGTACGGTGTGCCCTGGGCATACGGCACCGACGGCATCGGCTATAACGTGCAGGCGGTGCAGAAGGCGCTCGGCGCCAATGCGCCGGTCGACAGCTGGGCGCTGGTGTTCGATCCGGCCAACCTGTCGAAGCTGAAGGGCTGCGGCGTGTCGTTCCTCGACGCACCCGCCGACGCGTTCGCCGCCGTGCTTCAATACATGCACAAGGACCCGAACAGCACCAATCCTGCCGACTACCAAGCTGCCTTTGAAGTACTGAAAAAGGTTCGCCCCTACATCACGCAGTTCAATTCGTCGGGCTACATCAACGACCTCGCAAACAACGACGTCTGTGTGGCGATCGCGTGGTCCGGCGACGTCGGTATCGCCGGCCGCCGCGCCGCCGAAGCGAAGCGCTCGTATCAGGTGAAATTCTCGAACGTGAAAGAAGGCGGCCTGCTATGGTTCGACGTGATGGTGGTGCCGAAAGATGCGCCTCATGCTGAAGCCGCGATGAAGTGGATCAACTACATTGAAGACCCGAAGGTCAATTCGGCAATTACGAACGAGGTGTTCTATCCGACTGCGAACGGTACAGCACGTCAGTTCGTGACGCCAGCAGTGGCCCAGGACCCGACCGTGTATCCGGGAGCAGAAGTGTTGAGCAAGACGACGCTGATGAAGCCCATGCCGACCGACATCCTGCGGCTCGAAAACCGCCTCTGGGCTCAGCTGAAAACGGGCCACTAATCCTCTACCAATGGCAAACAAGCACACGTGAACGCCGGACAGGGATCGCTCGATCCCCGTCCGCCCGAACTGAGCAGTAAGGCCCATCGCTTCGAGGACTTTCTCGCATTTCGTGATTTTGGAAATTGTTTATCCACATGGCATTCAGGATCATCCACACCGATTCGGATAATCTTGTCCGTGACCTTCCCCTTTCTGTAGACGGACTGCCTAAGCTGAATCTGTTGACACATCACCCTGCCACGCAGACCGGGAAGGTTCTTACAAATCCAGATGTTGCTCTGCGCACATCACTCCCAGACACCCGGACATGAACCTCTCGAATCCTCCGGCAGTTATCATCCCACCGTGGTCTACATGGCCCATTGCGCGAACAGGCGCGGCTGTCGAGACTCACTCAGTAGCCCATAAGCAAATCGACAATTCGAGAAACGTACGGAGCGCGCTAGAGTCTGATCGGACCACGTCCGGATGATTCTGCCGTATCCAGCGTACCGGAAAGCACATAAATTTCCGGAGGAACGTCTATGCCTCAAAAAACGACGGAAGATTGCGACTCGCCGTGTCACACGACGCCCTTTCACCATCGCCTTCGGATTCGCGTCACGCTTCGGACTATCCATCGAGATTGAAACATCCGGGTTCGCCTTCATGAACAGCTCGAAGTAGACCCTACATTCCTTGGGCCCTTCCTTTCACCGGAGCCGAATGATTGTCGATTTGAGCTCCGTGTATTTTTCCAATGCATGAATCGAGTTATCACGGCCGTTGCCTGATTGCTTGAAGCCGCCAAATGGAAAATTCATATCGTTGGTCTCCTCGTAGCAATTTACCCAGACAGTGCCCGCTCGAAGCCGGCGTGCGGCGTCGTGGGCAATCGTGAGATTCGAAGTCCAAATCGCGGCACCGAGCCCATAGTCACTGTCATTGGCGAGCTCTATTGCCTCGTCGAGAGTATCGAATGTGAGTACTGTCAGGACCGGGCCAAAGATTTCCTCGCGCGCAATCCGCGTCTTGCCAGTCGAACTTTCAAAAATCGTTGGTTCGACGTAGTATCCGCCGGTGCTCGCGTGCATCCGACGTCCTCCCATCAGCAACGTTGCTTCCTGGACGCCGACATTGATGTAGTCGAGAACCCTGTCTAGCTGGATCTGGTCGATGATCGCGCCCATAGCAACAGTGGGATCAAGCGGGTTGCCGGGTATGTACTTGACGGCCGCTTCCTGGATCCTCGCAAGCAGCTTTTCTTTAATGCCGCGATGTACGAGAAGGCGGGAACCGGCGCTACAGATCTCGCCCATATTGGAAAAGATGACGGACGCTGCGGTTCTGGCTGCGCGCTCAAGGTCAGCGCAGTCATCCATGACAATGTTGGCCGATTTCCCGCCGAGCTCGAGCCAGACACGCTTCATATTGGACTGGGCGGCGTATTGCATGAGCTGTCGCCCCACTGCACCCGAGCCCGTGAACGCGACGCAATCAATATCCTGATGCAGAGCCAGCAGTTTGCCCACATCGCCTGCCCCGGGCAGGACATTGAGTACGCCGGCAGGCAACCCAGCTTCGATCGCAAGCTGCGCGATGCGAATCGCAGTGAGCGGCGATTTTTCAGATGGTTTGAGAATCACGCTATTGCCCGCAGCGAGCGACGGTGCAAGCTTCCAGACGGCCATGAGCAAAGGATAGTTCCATGGCACAATCGCTGCGACCACCCCGATCGGCTCGCGGGTCACAAGACCGACCAGATGGTGATCAGCTGGCGCCACTTCACCACCCACTTTATCGATGACCTCGGCGAACCAACGCAAGCAGCCGACACTACTTGGCAGATCGACCGTCGCCGTGTCGGCAATCGGCTTGCCGGCGTCAAGCGTCTCCAGGAGTGCCAGCTCATCGAAATGTTGCTCCAACAAGTCGGCCCAGCGTTGCAGGATGACCTTGCGCTGACGCGGATTCTTTCCAGCCCATACTCCCGCCGTAAAGCTACGGCGCGCCGCTGCGACCGCCCTGTCAACCTCACTCGCACCGGCCCACGTCACATCGGTGAGCAAGCGACCATCGATGGGACTAAGGCACTCGAATTGACGCCCGTCGGACGCCGAACACATTTCCCCGTCTATCAGTGCGCGACCTTCAATGGTCAGCTTCTGGATAAGGCTCCGCCAATACGCAAGGTCTTTCGTCATGTTCTGGTTGAGTTACGCAATTTAAACGATCTGAGAACGAAGGGAGATTCAGCGCAGCGTGTCTAGTGCACTGTCTGACAATGGCGCAGGATGATGATATCGTCGGGCGCGATCGAAAGCTTGACGCGTGAACCAGCAGCAACTGGAACCGCTGAATGTGCGGCACGTTGCCGACTGACGTCAGTCAGGAGCACGGTATCGCGAACTTGCACCTGCAACCGCACCGAGCTACCATGAAAAAAAACCGCCTGGACGACACCATCAAAGTGGTTTCGATCGTCGTCCTGGAGATGGTCAGGTGCGAAGCACGCAACTTTTTCCGGACGCACTGATACCGTTAGATCACGTCCGGGCAAAATGCCAAGCCCCTCCTGGTCAGTACAGCGCAGTTCGAGCCCGTCCGCAGATGTAACGCTCAATTCCCCCTTCAGATTCCTGTCCGCCCTTCCAGAGACCAGAGTCGAAGCACCGAAGAATGAGGCGACAAACGCCGTGTGAGGACGGTCGTACAGTTCGATTGGAGCACCAACCTGCTCGATTCGCCCATGCTGCATGACCGCGATGCGATCGGACATCACCATGGCCTCTTCCTGATCGTGTGTAACCATGATGAACGTGATGCCGAGCTTCTGCTGCAGGCGCTTAAGTTCAACCTGCATCTGTTGCCGAAGGCTGGCATCGAGGGCGGACAGTGGTTCGTCGAGCAACAATACCTTCGGACGCTTGACCAGCGCGCGCGCAAGGGCGACGCGTTGACGCTGACCACCTGACAGCTGATGCGGCATCGCATTGCTGCGGTGGGCCAACTCCACCAGCGACAACGCCTCCCCGACTCGTCGGTCGATCTCGCCGCGGGCCACACCTGCGACGCTCAAACCAAAGGCGACGTTACGGGCGACGCTCATGTGCGGAAACAGTGCGTAGTCCTGAAACACCGTGTTGATTTCACGCTTGTTCGGTGGCACAGCAGTCATGTCTTTGCCACCGATTCTGATTTTCCCAACAGTGGGAGTTTCGAAGCCTGCGATCATGCGCAAAAGCGTGGTCTTGCCGCAACCGCTTGGCCCAAGCAGCGTAAGAAACTCCCCCTCCGCGACGTCCAGGCCGACGTCGCGGACGGCGACGGTGCCGTTAAAGCTCTTGCCCAACTGGTGAATTGCAATAATTGACATGGTTCTTGATCTACCCCAAGGTGATCCGGACGACTCCCCCGGCATGACGAGGGCACGCGGGCTGCTGCCTTATGAGGCAGCTCCCGCACGCGTTCCACGACGGGTCTACTGACCTGATTTCACCGCTTCGAACATGGCCGACGCCGCGTCGGCGTTCTTCATTGCTGTCGTGATCACAGTCTTTTTCAATGCGACTTCCGGATCCCGCGGCAGTGAAAGGTCATTCAGCTGCTTGTCGGTCATCCGCGCGAACGCCTCCTTACTCGAACTGCCATATCCGTAGCTGGAAATCAGGTATTGACCTGCGTCGGGCTGCAGACGAGCGTTTATGAAGTCATACGCCTTGTCGACCTGCTTTGCGTTCTTCATCAGCACGATGCCGCACACCCAGGTGAGCATGCCTTCCTTAGGGGCCATGAACTTGACCGGGACCCCTCGCTTCTTCAGGGCCACTTCGGAAGCATTCCACGTCATGGCTGCGGAAAGCTCTCCCGAAGCCAGAGCCTGCTCAACCGAGGTCATGTCGTTGGTGTATGTCCGCAGCAGCGGGCGCTGCTCCTGCAGTTTGGCCTTCACCTTGGCAAGATTGCTGGCCGACATATTGAAGGGGTCCACACCCGACAGCATCGCTGCGACGATTACGGTATCGTGTACCGCGTCGATGGTGGCAATCTTGCCCGACAGTTTCTTGTCCCACAGCATCGACCAGCTCTGTTCCGGGTTCGGCAGCTTGTCCGTGCGATACAAGATTGATGTATTGCCCCAGTCCCAAGGCACCATCCACAGCTTGCCGTCGGCATAAACGCCCGGCATGTTGCGGAGAACCGGAAAGATCTTGTCGAAGTTGGGAATCCGCTTCGGGTCGATCGGCTGAATCAGGTTGGCTTCGCGCCAGCGTGGAATCTTGTCTATGCAGGGGTGGGCAATGTCGGGAGCGAAGCCGGACTTGACCTTCGCGAACGCCTCGTCATCGTCGCCGAACACGGAAATGTCGACCCCCTCCGGATGAGCCTTCAAATACGACTGATGAAACTGCGGCAGTTCGTAGCCCGACCATGTCAGGTACGTCAACTTTCCGCCGTCCGCAGATGCACTAATCGCAGCAGCGACACCGAACGCAAACACTCCCAGTTTCACGCACTTCGTGCCAATCCTCGTCCTTACGCTTTGTTTGGTCTTCACTGTAGTCATCCCATTGATTAAACTGCCTCACTCCACCCCAAGAAGCTCGCGCTCCCGCTACGACTGCATTTCAGATCATCTTTCTGCGCGGCTCCTGCCGGCGTAACCATTCCGCCAGCAGCACCAGGCTTGCCGAGCCCAGCAGAATCACCGACCCCAGAGCCAGCGTTTGTGGCAAATGACTGGGGAAACGCAGCTGACTCCAGATATAGATTGGCAAGGTTGGTTCGGTGCCGGTCAAGAAGAACGACACGATGAATTCATCGAACGACGTGGTGAACGCGAGGAAGAAACTCGAAGCAATGCCCGGCGCCACCAGCGGAAGCGAAACCATCAGGAATGTCTGCCACTCGTTAGCGCCGAGGTCGAATGCGGCCTCCTCGATCGACTTCGAGTAGCTTAGGAAGCGACCTTTCATGATCACAATCACGAGCGGCAGGCAGATACAGATGTGCCCAAGCGTGACCGCTATCAGAGACGGACCTATAGTGATCATGTTGACCACAATCAACACGGCCACGCCGGTCACAATGCCTGGTACCGCCATTGGTATCAGTGCTGTCGACGTGATCGTCCTGGCAGCCGGATTGGGACGGCGCGCGAAAGCGTAGGCACTCATTGTGCCGCCTGCAGTCGAAACTACCGCGGCACTCAGACCGACCCGCAGACTATTGAAAAATGCGTCGCGAATGCCATCGTTGCCCCAAAGGCTCGCGTACCACTGCGTCGTAAATCCCTTGAGCGGAAAGCTGACGTAAATCGAATCGTTCAGCGAGAACAGCGGGATCATCAACACCGGCAGATACAAGAAAGCGATATAGAGCGTCGCGTAGACAGTCAACCTCGAGGGTTTGCGGATTGTTGAGATGGCGTTCATGCTGAGAGTCTCCGGTGCAGATCGGATGTGAGATTCCGCAACACAAACAGAAGCAGGACTACAACCATTGTGAACAAGGCAAGCGCCGCACCGAGTGGCCAGTTGTCTGCTTTACCGAATTGGGCCTGAATCAGATTGCCGATCATTGTGCCGGCTGGCCCACCCACCAGGATTGGCGTAACGTAGTCTCCGAGCGTCGGGATGAACACGACCGCCGAGGCGGCGGCAATCCCTGGAAAGGACAGTGGAAGGATCACCCGAAGGAACAGTTGCGGGCCATTCGCCCCGAGGTCGCGGGCAGCTTCGACAAGGTTGCGATTGATCGACGACAGGCAGACGTAAATCGGCAGAACCGCGAAGGCCGCATACGCATGCGCCAGCGTGATGACCATCGCAGTAGGTGTGTAGAGCAGGAACGCCAGCGGTTCCTTGATGAAGCCCAACCCAACCAGACCGGAATTAAGAATGCCGTTGTACCCCAGAATTATTTTCCAAGAAAATACCCGTAGCAAATAGCTGGTCCAGAACGGCAAGGTCACGATGAATAACAGGCGACCGCGCCACGCCGGACTGGCCAGCGAGATGAAATAGGCCATCGGATAGGCCAGAATCACCGTGGCCAGCGTGACGAGCGCGGAGATCATCAGCGATTTCCCCAACACTGTCGCGTACAGCGGATCCGCCACCAGTTGGCGGAAATTTTCAACGGTGATGCCGTGGCCGAGCAGCGTACTGTCGTTGATACGCAGACTTAGGAAAATCAGCATGCCAAGCGCGACACAGGTAAATACGAACGTCAACAGACCTGTGGGAAAGTTGATAAACCAATCGAAGGGATGGCCGACAGCGACCTTCCTTTTGTTCGTGAGACTGGCGAAACTAGTACTAGCTTGCGGCAATATCTTCATTGCGTTGTTACCCCTATCGATACAAGGTCCGACTCACAGATGACCAACGCATGGCGTCAGCCGACTCGATCGGCAAGCCTGTAATACTGAATCAGCAAACTCGCGTAGAGCTTGTGCAACCCGTGAAGCGGCAACGGCTGTATCGGCCTCGCGTTGAAAGGGAGGTCCGGTCCGGCACCCAGGAGATGGCGTCCAAGTGCTATGCCGAGCGCCGATGACAGGGCCACACCGCGTCCGTTACAACCGAGGAGGATCGTGATGCCCGGCTGTGGCTGGTGCACGTGCGGCAGAGAATCACGCGTAAGGGCCACTTTTCCGTTCCAGCAAAATTCGACGGGCACATCGCGCAACTGCGGATAGAAGTGATGCATAGCGCGGGTCAGATTGGAGTAGTCTTGCACGCCGTTGGCCAGACGGAATGGCCCCCGGCCACCAAACAGCAGCCGTCCCTGCGGACCGATCCGGTAGTAGTTCATCACGCGCCGGCTGTCGGACACTGCTTGTCGTTGTGGCAAGACGCTGGACAACAACTCCGGTGGCAACGGTGCGGTAGCCAGCTGCAGGCTGTTCGCCCCGACGATGGTGTGCCGCACTCCGGGCCACAAGTCGTCCGTATATGCATTGGTGGCAATCACCACCCGGTCGGCAGTCACTGTTGGGCCATGCTGCAGTGTCACGTCCCAGCTGCCTCGAGCGCGGCTTATGCGAATCGCATTCGATCCTGGATGAACAGTCGCCCCCGCACCTTGTGCCGCCCTGACCAGGCCGTACAGGTAATTCAACGGGTGAACGTTACCGCCGCGCCGGTTAATCCAGCCCCCGCAATACACGTCCGGTCTACTGCCTAACAACTGCTGAACCGCGTTTCGATCAAGTACGTCTGCCTCGCCGCCCCAGTGGTTGAACTGGAGTGCGCGTTCTTTCAGCATCGACATGCTGACTGCCGATACCGTTGGCTGAATCCATCCCGTGCGCACCGGTTCACAATCAATATTGTGGGCTCGAACGAGATCGAACAGCACATCCGCGCAGCCCAGCACGAAGCGGACGACCTCGGTGCCGCGCGCTTCACCCAGCTCCCTTACCAGCGAGTCGGGGTCATGCTTGAGACCCGGAATAACCTGCCCGCCGTTGAGTCCGCTGCCCCCCGCGCCGAGCTCACCGCGCTCCAGGACCGCTACCTTCGCACCTCCCTGCGCAAGCGCCAACGCCGTCGAGATGCCTGTGTAACCTGCGCCGATTACGACAACGTCTGCCCGCATTGAAACCTCCAAAGGATCCGCAACTGGTTTGGCGTTGGCGGTCGCGGCCCATATCGAGGTCAACTGTGGCTGGCTCATGAATGATTTTGATCTGCCGTCGGGCGTCTGCAGAGGTTAACGATGGCCCAGATAATCACAAACAAAAAAATCGAATGCAACACTTTTTGAATTGATATAGGTATTTTTTAATTTTATACGCTATTATCGTATCGCTATTCGATATTTGACTGTTGCATGCCGCTGACAGATCATTGCAGCGACTACAAGGACCTCACATGCTCCAACAACCAACGGGAACCCTGTCTCCGCTCTTCAACCAATCGCTAGAAAAGGGACTCGCGGTGCTGCGGGCGTTCGATACGCGGCGGCGAACGATGACACTGACCGAGATTGCCGAAGCCGCTGACATCAGCAAGAGTTCGGCGCAAAGGATCGTTTTTACGCTCGAGACATTGGGACTGCTACAAAAGCACCCGAGAACCAGGCGTTTTCAGCTGACCACGCGGGTGATGAGCATTGGCTGCAACTACCTTGAGACCAGCTTGCTGATCGATTCGGCCAATCCATTTCTCGCTGCTCTCAGCAGCAACTGTGGCGAGACAGTTGCTCTCACTGAACCGGACGGACTCGAAATGGTCTACGTCGCCCGGTTTCCGAGTCACAAACACATCCCGATCCACATGCCGATCGGCCGGCGCATGCCGATGTACTGCACAGCGTCCGGTCGCGCGTATCTGTCCGGCCTGCCGGACGACGAAGTACTGGAGCGTCTGAAGTCATCCGATAGACGGCAACACACGCCAAATACCTGCGTCGACATTGATGCGCTTCACGAGTTGGTCGCGTCAGCGAGAACACGAGGTTTAGCCTTCAACAATCAGGAATATTTCATTGGCGATATCAATGTGGCTGCTCCGGTTATCAACAGCAACGGTCGCACCATCGCCGCAGTCCACGTCGCAGCACCCAGCAGTCGCTGGACGCTCGACGAGGCGATCCAGAAACTCGGCCCGATGGTCATCGAGTGCGCCCGGTCTGTTTCGAATGCCAGTCGTACACTTGACTGACCCGCTTATCTATGAAAACCGCGTTGTCGCGGAAACATTGGCCAGCCCTCGCGTGGGCGTTTTCACATTGAAGTATTGGCGAACCAATCAGAAAAGACTCGCGTATTCTCAGACAGCAGGCGAATCCTGGGCGAACTCAGTGAAGCGTTGCCGCACGACGAAGCGTGCGGCCAACTCTTTGCGATAGAGCGAGGCGCGCGATAGATGCCGCTTGAGCGAGAAGTGCTCCAGGATCGCGCATAAGCTGGAGAGGAACACCCGCGTGCACGTTCTGAAATTCGGAGGCCACGCATCCGTTGTTCGCCTTCAGCTGCGGGCTGATGGCAATTTTCGGCACGGTTCTTGACCCAACAGCGCCATTGCGTCATACGCCGAAGCGGACACCCCGGACTGGCCAGTATAAGAAGGCGTGAACGGCCGGTATGACCGACGACCCGATCGACATCATCCGCGCGCGAAGGTCCGTTGCCTGGATTCGCGATCGACGCCAGTGTCATCAAGGCCGATGCCAATCGCACCCGGGGTATCGCCGGGACAGAAGCAATCGACTGGAGTCGCGGCGAAGGCCCCAGCCGTGCGGTGCGCGAGTATCTGGCAACGCTCGATGCGAACGATGCTGAAGGTCATGCCACAGCTGCGTTGCAGGAACCTGCAACGTCACCAAAGAACATTTCGCTGACCGATCCAGCTGCACGTTGGACCGCAGCACCCGGCGGCCCGGCGTTCTATGCCTACTCGACCAACTACCTGATCGATCTGCAGGCGGGAATCATCGTGGACGTTGAAGCCACACCGGCGTACCGCACACAGGAGGTGGACTCGACCAGGATCATGATTGATCGGGTCGCGCAACGCTTCCACCTCAAGCCTCAACGCCTGGTGGGTGACACTGCATACGGCAGTGCGTCGATGCTTGCGTGGATGATCGACGACAAGGCAATCGAGCCACATGTCCCGGTCTGGGAGAACAAAACACGTAGCGACGATACCCTCCCGAACAGCGATTTCCAGTGGCTTGAGCAAAGCAATGAGTATCGCTGTCCCACTAGACACGCACTGCGCAGCGAACGACGTCAGTTTCCTCCCGTGCGGCTATCATCGACGCATCCATTGCCCATTTCTTCTCGCCAGCAAGGATTATCGATGCGCCGCGGTGTCCCTAGTCTCAGCGCGCTGCAAGCTTTCGAAGCCGCGGCGCGCCATGAAAGTTTTTCGAAAGCTGCAGCCGAACTGTCGCAGACGCATGGTGCTGTCTGCAAGAAGGTCAACGAGCTCGAGGCTCATCTGGGCATCACGCTGTTCGATCGTGTGCGTCAGCGGCTGGTATTGTCTGCGGCAGGCGCAGAGTACGCGCGGCGGATTCGAGTCCATCTCGACCAGATTCGCCGCGATACGCTCGAGCTGATGCGCAAGCAAAGCGAGGTGAAGATCCAGCTGGCCGTCGGCGTCACGTTTGCATCTCAATGGCTGATTCCGCGCCTGCATGACTTCTACGAGCTCAACCCGGATCTTCAACTTCACATCATGGGGCGCGACCAGCCCACGTTCTTCGACAATTCAAGCTTCGATGCCGCGATCTATTTCGGACAGAGCCTGTGGCCCGCCATGCCAGGACAGCCGCTCGTGAGCGACGACAAGATTCTGGCTGTCTGTGCGCCCGGGTTAAACGGTTCGCGCGACGGCTTGAGTAGCGAAAAGATCAGCGCGCTGCCATGGATTCACACCCGCGACCTTCCGCGCGCGTGGCTTGCATGGTCCGAAACGGCATCCACGCGGGTCATCGAGCATAGCGCGACAAATCAGCACTATGACATGTTCATCATGGCCATCAATGCCGCGATTTCCGGACTGGGCGTGGCCTTGCTTCCGCGGATCCTGATCGACCGGGAGCTGCGCAGCGGTGCGCTCGTTCAGGTGCACCCTCATTCGATCCCGAATCCGGAGTCCGTCTACTATTCGTTTCCCGAGCAGAAACGTGACTGGGAGCCGCTTAAACGCTTCGATCAATGGCTAGGCGCCGCCGTTCGCGACTATCGCGAAGGCTGCCGCCGCGACCGCACGGCAGCCGTCGAAGCAGCGCTTGCGCCCCACTGAGGACGCCCATATCAGGCGAGTTCGCGCAGATCAGGGCTGTCGCGCAGGAGCTGCTGATAGAGCCCCCGGAAGCTGAGCCATGCGACATAGTCGGACCCCAGTTGCGCGCGCGTTGCCCGCGCCTCCTCGTCGGATAGCGGCTCGATCGGGCCTGCCGCCTCGGCCAACAACTGCACCTGGCAGCAACGCTCCATGGCAATGAAGCGGTACGCCGCGGCGTCGACCGATGAGCCGACGGTCAGCAGGCCATGATTGAGCAGAACGGCGGCGCGCTTTGTGCCCATCGTCTGCGCGATCCGGCGACCCTCTTCGGTTGCGAGCACAACTACGTCGCCGCGAAATAACACGTGATCGTCATGGAAGAGACAGGCTTCCTGATTGAGGGGAGCAAGGAGCCGTGCGCGCGCGGAAAACGCGCGGCCGAAAGTCGTGTGCGTATGGGCTGCTGCAACGACATCGGGATTCGCACCGTGGATGCCGCAGTGAATCGCCGCCGCAGCGGCATTGACTGGTCCGGTCCCATGATAAACATTGGCATCCTCGTCAATGCAAACCAGATCATCGGGATGGATTGACGAAAAATGCTGCGCGTACGGGTTCACCCAAAACCGGTCGTGAAACTCCGGATCGCGAACCGTGATATGTCCGGCTATGCCTTCGGCGAGCCCGAATCGCGCGAAGATGCGAAACGCCGCAGCGAGTTTGAGCTTGCGATGTTGCCGTTCATCGTCGAGGCTGGCGAATACCGGCGGCTCCGGCAAGCGTCCTCCGACTGGTTCGGGAATCTGCAACTCGCGGACTTCCGCGTGGCCCATGACGTGCTCCTTTGTGATGATCGGAGCCTTGATTCTCGTCCGCACAGAGGACACGGTCCATCGACGATTTGTCACAAGATTGCTTCATGCGCTCACAACGCGCGGCCCCGCTCCCGAACGAAAAGCTCCTCAGGTAATCGCGCCAATGTGCCACGCCAGGAACTCATTCTGCCCGTCACGTTGAAGTTCACTCCTGGACATTGCACCGGAAGCACTCGCAAGAATGAGTTCGCGTCGCAAACCGATGATGCGCCGCGCAGACAACGACCATCCCGTCGCACGCGAACATGCGCAATGAACGGCCACAACCGTGTGCCGACCTGGCCCACCGCCTTGATGCGAGACGGTTAACTCAAACGTGAACGAAGCAATCAGGCGACGTTAACCCTGACGGCTTTTTGGCAACCAATACTTTTCACGAGCATGCGAATTCACGTGCCGACGCTGCATGCTGGCGGTCACCGCCGCGTCGCCATAAGCAACGCAATTATGTGTTGATGACCCGCCGGGAACGCCAGCGTCCCATGCAAATCCGGGTGACGCCGGTGATGAGGAGCGATTGATGAAAAACCCGCGCATTGCCATTCTTGGCTTCGCGATCGAGTCAAACCGGTTTGCGCCGGTGTCCACGCGTGCCGATTTCGTATCGCGTTCCTACCTGCAAGCTGCCTCGCTGCTGGACGACGCCCGAAAGGAAGCGCCAGTGATGACGCCAGAAATTCCTGCGTTCATTCGAACGATGGATGCGACCTCTCCGTGGACACCTGTCCCGATCCTCTTTGCCAACGCGGAGTCTGGCGGCCCTGTCGAACACGCATTCTTCGCCGACACGCTGCGCGAATTCGAACAGCGGTTGCGTGCGGCATTACCGCTCGACGCTGTCTATATCTGTGAGCACGGCGCCGCCATCACGACAGAAGAAGACGACCCCGACGGCGCGGTTTTCACACTCGTACGCAATATCGTCGGACTCGCCGTACCGATCGTGGCCACCATCGACCTGCACGCGAACGTGTCCGACCGAATGGTGAACACAGTCGACGCGCTGGTCTCGTACCGTCGCAATCCTCATACCGATATGGCCGAGCGCGGCGCAGAGGCCGCCCGCATCCTGACAGAATTAACAAACGGCATGCGCACGGCTGTCGCGCACGTACGCATGCCCGTCTGCGCACCTCCGACGCAGTTGCTGACCGCCCCGGGAACCGGACCGTATGCGGAGATGATCCGGCGCGCGGAAGCGCTGGACGACCCGCGCATCGTGAACGTGTCGATCGTCGGCGGCTTTGCGTTTGCGGACACGCCGAAGAACGGGTTGACGGTACTCGTGACTACGCGCGGCGATGCACCGCTCGCGCATCAGGTGGCAAACGATCTTGTGTCGTATGCGTGGCAAGAGCGTGCCGCATTCACCCCGATGTTGACACCCGTCGACGATGCGGTCCGCCTCGCGAAAGCAACGAGCGACGATCCTTCGTTAGCGCCCCTGCTACTGGCCGACGTGGCTGACAACCCGGGCGGCGGGGGGCGCGGCAACACGCCGTTCGTGCTCAAGGCGCTACTCCAGCACGAGGTGCAGGATGCGATTCTCGGTGTCGTTACCGATCCGGACCTGGTGGTGGACGCGTACGTGGCAGGCACTGGGCAAACGCTCGTTGCGCGCTTCAATCGTACCGAGACCACCGTATATTCGGAGCCGTTCAACGCGCCGGCCCGCGTGTTGAAACTGCACAACGGCAAAGGTGTCGGCCGACGCGGACAACTGGCGGGCCGCAGCTTCGACCTGGGACCGTGCGCCGCGCTGCAGGTCGGCGGCGTGACGGTCATCGTCATCAGCAAACGGCATCAGTGCCACGAGCCGATGTTCTTCGAGATGTTCGGCATCGACATTGCGCGTGTGCGCGTCGTCGCCCTGAAGTCGCGCGGACATTTCAGGGCGGCATTCGACGAATTCTTTTCCGACGCACAAATCGTCAGTGTCGACGCACCGGGTCTGACTTCCCCGATCCTCGCACGATTCGATTTCAGGAAGCTGCCGCGGCCCGCCATCCCGCTGGACGACATTTCAGCGTGGAGTCCGACGGTCCGTGCGGTCCTGCCGAGGAGCGAGGCCCGATGAACGAGTCACCCAGCGAAGAGGTCCTTGCTGCACAGCACGCGCAAGGCACGCAGCGTTACACAAGAGGATTCTTCCAATGAACAATACATTGAATGCGGCGACGCGAATCAGACCGTCGACCGCCCGGAAGGTCATCTGGCGCCTGGCGCCGCTGCTGATTTTGCTCTACATGGTCAACCAGATGGACCGGGCGAACGTCGGCTACGCGGCGTTGACGATGAATCGCGAACTCGGCATGTCGGTGTCCCAGTTCGGGTTGGCGGCCGGCCTCTTCTACGCTGGGTACATTCTCGTTGCTGTGCCGAGCAACCTGCTGCTGGCGCGATTCGGCGCGCGGCTGTGGATGACGCGTATTCTCATCACCTGGGGATTGATCGCTTCGCTAACCGCATTCGTCAACAGCGCTCACATGCTGTACGCGCTGCGCTTTCTCCTCGGCATCGCAGAGTCCGGATTTTTCCCGGGGATGGTCCTGTATGTCACGTTCTGGCTGCCGCGGCAGGAACGGGTGTGGCTGATGTCGCTGCTCTTTCTCGCAATCCCGCTCTCGAACATGCTCGGCGCACCGATTTCCACTTTCGTCATGGAGCATGTGCAAATCTTCGGGTGGCCCGGCTGGCGCTCGATGTTCTTCATCGAAGGACTGCCGGCAATCGCACTAGGCGTCATCACGTTCATGGTCATGAAAGACCGGCCTGACGACGCCCGGTGGCTGACCGTCGACGAGCGCGCCGAACTGAGCCAGGCGCTCGCCGTGGAGAGGCAGGAAGCACAGCGGGTTTCTCCGCAAAGCGCGTGGCTTGCGTTGCTGGATCGGCGAGTCCTCGCATTCGGACTGATCTACTTCGGAATCAATATCGGCGTCGTCGCGCTGTCATTCTTCTTGCCGCAGATTGTCGCCGAGTTCTCCCGCATGTTCGCCGTGAAATATTCGGTCCTCCAGGTTGGACTGATCACCGCTGTTCCATTTTCGGTGTCGGCGGTGACCATTTTGTTGTGGGGACGATATGCACGACGTACAGCACTCAGCGCGTGGCACGTTGCGATTCCGACGGCGGTCGGCGGCCTGTCGTTCGCCACGGCGCTGTTCCTTTCGTCGCCGTACGAGGTCATGGCCGCATTTACGCTCGGAGCGGTCGGCGTCTACACCCCACATGCATCGTTCTGGCAGTTGCCTCCGCGCTATCTCAGCAATGCGGCAGCCGCGTCGGGCATCGGGCTCATCAATATGATCGGCACGCTCGCCGGCTTCCTCGGCCCTTACGCTACCGGCTGGCTGCACGACGTTACCGGCTCCTATCGTGTCCCGATGCTGGGTGTTGCGGGACTGATGTGCCTTTCCGCGATAATGGTGCTGTTCGTCGAGCTCACAAGCCGTGCAGTTCTGCAGCCAGCGAGTGAGCGCACCCCGGCGTAGCGCCCCTCGACGCCAGGCACGCTGCATTGGAATTTTCACGAACCAAGGTGTACTACGATGCGTAATGATGCACAGCTGGTCCTTATCGACAAACACCAGGTCGAGGCCTTGCTGAAGCCTGATGATGTAGTCGAAGCAGTACGGGAAGCGTTCGCTCTGCACAGCCAGGGCGAAGGCCGTGTCTTCCCTGTTGTCAGGGAGCCGCTCGTGACGGGCGGCGTATTCGGAATCAAGTCGGGCGATGTACAGTCGCAGGGCCTGCTCGGATTCAAGGCGGCGGGGTTCTGGCCGGGAAACCGCGGCTTGGGTGGCGAACCGCACCAGGCCACCATCATGTTGATCGATCCCAAAACCGGCCGGCCTGTATGCGTTATCGACGGTAACGCGATCACGACTATGCGTACGGGTGCTGCAGGCGGCCTGGGTTTGACGCTCCTTGCGCGTTCGGACAGCACTCGACTGTGCGTATTCGGCACCGGCGTACAGGCGCGAGTGCAGGTCAGCTTCGCATTGCGCGTGCTGGAGCGGCTTTCCAGCGTTCGCTATATCACCGTGGACGGTCAGCGCGACGCTTCATTCGAAGCGCATTTCGCCGGACGAAGCGAAGTCTCGCATTCGACCGACCGTAATGCAGCGGTCGCCGAAAGCGATGTGGTGATCACGGCGACGCCGGGCTCCGGTCCGCTCTTCGACACAAAGGCGGTGCAACCCGGAACTCACCTCAACTGCGTCGGCGCCGACACCAAAGGCAAACGCGAACTTCCGGAAGGTTTGCTGACGCGCGTCCGCCTCTTTGTCGACGACCGGACGCAGGCGCGCGAAATCGGCGAGACTCAATGGGCGCCCGACACTGCATGTATCGAGATCGGCGATCTGATCACGGGCCGGGTCCAGACAAACCGGCAACCGGACGACATCACCGTATTCGACATGACAGGTATTGCCCTGCAGGACCTGACAGTCGCGCGTCTGCTTCACAAGCGCGCCTGCGAAACGGGTAAGGCGACCTCGCTGGCGTGGCCCTGGTAGTATCATCGGTTCGCCGGCTGTAAGGTCAGGCCCGGCATCGCTTGAGATCGTTGAAGGGCAAGACCGGACAAACGACCGGACAATCTTGATCAATCTGTTTTCCAAAGGATCGGTACGTCGAAAAGGTTGCGTAACGTGATTGAGCCTGCCCCACCACTCAACCACAGTTCCCGCAAATGGGAGACGTCCGGCTAAAGAGCATGAATGATGTCGCTTCCACACGCGCCACAATGTATTCAAGCTCACGCCCTACGGCTGACGAATTGAGTTCTCCAGCCATACGGCAAGCGCGTATCGATCTCGCGGCGTGCTTTCGGATGGCTTCGCGACTCGGGCTTCACGAAGGTATTTGCAATCACTTCTCTGCGCTGGTGCCGGGATATCCGACGCTCTTTCTGGTCAACCCGCTCGGTTACGCATTTGATGAAATCACCGCGTCCGGCCTGCTGGTTTGCAATTTCGACGGTGACGTTCTTGCAGGAAAAGGAAAGCCCGAAAGCACGGCCTTTCATATCCATGCGCGGGTGCATATGCGGCATCCCCATGCCGTTGCATGCTTCCATACCCACATGCCGAACGCAACCGCTCTGTCGATGCTCGAAGGCCCACCGTTGCGATGGGCCGGCCAGACATCATTGCGGTTTTATGGCCGGCTCGCAGTGGATGAGCATTTTGGCGGCCTCGCGCTTGACAGCAGTGAAGGCGAGCGCATCGCCGCCGCGCTCGGGAGCGCGGACGTGATCTTTCTGAAGAACCACGGCGTCATGGTCGCTGCTCGAAGCATCGCGCAGGCATGGGACGACCTTTACTATCTCGAACGCGTTTGCGAAGTCGAACGCATGGCGCTTTCAACGGGCGTGCCACTGAAGCCAGTCGATCCGGAAATCGCGCGGTTGACCTTCGAACAAATGGAGTCCGCCGCTGACGAAGCCAGTCAGTTACATCTCGATAGCATCAAACGCAGACTGGACAAGCTGGAACCCGACTACCGGGATTGACGCGCGTCATAGCGTCGCCGCGCGCGATCACATCCGATCAGGCGGCAGTCGCGCGAACCGTCAATCCATCGCCCCCCGGGTCCTGCGCGCGCTGGCCACGCTGGGGCTGTTCGCTGCCAATACGCGGCAGCCAGGGCTGTTGCAATGTCGAAGCCTGCAAAAGCTCCAGAAACCGCGTAGCGCGCAGAGAGCGTCCATGCCGCGAGCTGATCAGTGCGACGATATCTGCGTCCGGCTGCGTCCATGCATCAAGCAGCGGGACAAGCCGCCCCGCGTGCAGATGTTCGGCGACGTCCCATTCGGAACGCGCAATAATGCCGAGCCCGGCAAGCGCCCAATCGCGCACGGTGCCGCCGTCATTGCTCGTCAGCACCGGATCAATCCTGACGTTCGCCGGTGCACCATGGTGTTTCGGCGTGAAACGCCACATCGTCACGTCTTCATCGTTTTCGCGCAGCGCGATACAGTCATGCGTGCGCAGTTCGTCTGGATGCTGTGGTTCGCCGCGCCGCGCCAGATAGCGCGGCGCCGCGCACAGGATCCGGCGATTAGGCGCAAGGCGCCGGCTGACGAGCGACGAATCGCGCAATTCGCCGATGTGCACCATCAGGTCCCACATGTCGTCCGAAAAACGCGCGGGGCGATCAGACAGCATCAGGCTTGCGCTCACTTCCGGATAGAGGCTGCGAAATTGAGCAATGGTCGGCGCGACGTAACGCTGCCCGAAACCGAGCGGCGCGATCACGCGCAGATGTCCGGCCACCGTGCCGCGTCGCGACGCCAGCGTGTCTGACAAATTGTCGATGTCATCGCAGATCCGGTGTGCGTGTATCGCAAGCAGCTCGCCCTCGTCGGTGAGCACCATGCGTCGGCCCGACCGGTCGATTAACCGCATGCCCAACCGGTTTTCCAGAAGACGAAGTCGCTGCGTAACTGCGGGCGGCGTGACATCGAGCTTGCGAGCCGCATCCGCCAGCGACACAGCGCTCGTGAGCGTGATGAAAAAATGCAGGTCCTCGGTCGAGATCATTGACTTGAGCGTTAGCGCAGCGATCAGAAGATGTTAGTCCGTGGCTTTTTTGATCGCCATTACTTTCTCACGTCTCAATTGAGCGATTCCTGCCCATCCGTCGTCGTCACCGTGCGCCAGTCGTGAACGACACTACCGACAGGAGAAAAATTTCAGCAAAACACTATTTCTGCATTACG
Organism: Paraburkholderia sp. GAS334; assembly: GCF_050436625.1. Classification (NCBI taxonomy): domain Bacteria; kingdom Pseudomonadati; phylum Pseudomonadota; class Betaproteobacteria; order Burkholderiales; family Burkholderiaceae; genus Paraburkholderia; species Paraburkholderia sp. GAS334. Next base: position 20,988 of record NZ_JBNDMO010000046.1, read on the forward strand.
TGAAGGCAGTTCACTGTGGCCCCTCCCCTCGCCGCTCAGTTGTTCGCTGGAATGCGGGCGGCCAGCGTATTATTCGGCCGCGTACGTTGTCTGCCGCTGTTCACCAAGTCCCTCGATGCCAAGGCGAATCGTCTGACCTGGCTTAAGGTACACCGGCGACGGCTTCACACCCATGCCGACTCCCGGCGGCGTGCCAGTCGAGATCACATCACCCGGTTGCAGGCTCATGCACTGGGACAGGTATGAGACCAGCTTCGCGACATTGAACACCATGGTGCGCGTGTTGCCGTTCTGGTAGCGATGGCCGTCGACTTCGAGCCACAGGTCGAGTGCCTGTGGATCGGCCACTTCGTCGCGTGTCACGAGCCAGGGGCCGATTGGACCGAACGTGTCGCAGCCCTTGCCCTTGTCCCAGGTACCGCCGCATTCTAGCTGCCATTCGCGCTCCGACAGGTCGTTGACGACGCAGTAGCCCGCCACGTGTGCCAGCGCATGTACTTCGTCGACGTACTTGCAAGGCTTGCCGATGACGACTCCGAGTTCGACTTCCCAGTCAGTCTTTCTGGAGTCGCGCGGGATTTCAACGCGATCATTTGGGCCGCACACAGCGCTCGTCCACTTGTTGAAGACGATCGGCTCGGTGGGGACCGGCAGATTCGATTCGGCCGCGTGGTCCACGTAGTTCAGCCCGATGCAGACGAACTTGCCGATATTGCCAACGCACGGACCGATACGCGGTTCGCCTTGCACGAGCGGCAATGACGCGGGATCTACAGTGCGCAACCTTGCGAGTCCGGCGTCCGTTAGCACGTCGCCTGCGATGTCGGAAACCACAGCCGACAGGTCGCGAATCCTCCCTTCACTATCCAGCAAACCTGGCTTTTCCTGACTTTTCGGCCCATAACGAAGCAGTTTCATCGTTGCACGTCCAGATATGTTCTGTTGAATAAAAGCAAATTGCTCAGGCGCCCGACGGTACCCACTCATGCGCCAACGAGGCGCGTTCGAGGACCGGCAGGATTCATGGCAGCATCAATGCTTGAGCACGCGTGAGAGGAACGTGCGCGTCCGTTCATGCGCGGGATTATCGAAAATCGCCGCCGGTTTCCCCTGCTCAAGCACCTTGCCGCGGTCCATGTAAATGACCCGGTCCGCAACCTCGCGCGCGAATCCCATTTCATGGGTGACGATAATCATCGTCATCCCCGATCGGGCAAGCTCCCGCATCACTTCAAGAACCTCGCCGACCATTTCCGGATCGAGTGCCGAAGTCGGTTCGTCAAACAGCATCAGACGCGGCTCCATCGCGAGCGAACGGGCGATGGCGACTCGCTGTTGCTGTCCACCGGAAAGTTGCGACGGATACTTGTCGACATGGTCTCGCAGCCCAACGCGCTCAAGAAGCTTCCGGGCAGCCGTTTCGGCTCGCGCACGCGGCCACCCGCGTACGCGTATCGGTGCGAGCATCACATTTTCCAGAACGGTCTTGTGAGGAAACAGATTGAAGTGCTGGAAGACCATTCCGACTTCCCTTCGGATACCGGCCAGTTCCTTCCTGGATGTTCCGAACCCATCCTCCGATGGTGCGAGTTCGATTCCATCGACAATCAGTCGGCCGCCGCCGAAATGTTCCAGACCATTGACGCAACGAATCAAGGTCGATTTGCCTGAGCCGCTCGCACCGATAACGACAACCACCTCGCCGCTCTGTACTTGCAGATCTATGTCTTTCAACACGTGAAACGCACCGTACGATTTGTTCAGCTTGTGCATTTGGACAATCTCGGACATATCCATTCCTTCGTCAAAAAGTTCTTCACCCAGCAAAGAGGCCGGTCCGGATTTACTGCTCGACGCGCCGCTCAGCGCGCCCCCTGGCTCATCTTCAGTTCAATACGGCGAGCTCCGTACGATATGAGCGAGCCGATCGCCAGGTAAGCAGCGAACAGAAAGACGTAGACCTCATATTGCGAGCTGCTGTACTGCGGATTAGCGAGGACTGTTTGTCCTGCCTTCAGAAAATCCGTGAGCCCGATGATGAAGAGCGCGGGCACGTTGTTGAACAGGTCAAGAACGTTCCCAACAAGAGCAGGAATTACCGCCTTCAACGCCTGTGGCAGAACAATGATGAAACTCTCGTCCAGCTTGCTGAAACCCAATGACTGAGCCGCCTCCGATTGCCCCTGCGGCACGCCCTGAATGCCCGAGCGCACATACTCGGCGGCATAGGCCGCGTAGAAGAGAACAAAACCTGCGACGCCGCGAGCGAGGTCCGGAATGTGAACCTGAGGGGGAAACACCAGGGGAATAATGATCCATGACCAGTAGACAGTGCAGACGAGCGGCACGGAACGCAGCAGTTCGATGTACCCCGAGCACGCCAGTCGCAGACTCGAAAACCGGCTATTCCTGCCGAATGCCAGCGCGATGCCTACCGGCAGGCTGAGCAAAGTAGCAATCGCCGTGACGAGGATGCTCAAGAGTAGTCCACCCCACCGGTCGACGCCTGCCGGAGCCAGCAACGCGCAAATAGTGCCCACGCCCAGAAGCCACAACAGGCCCATCCCGCGACCGACCTGAGGCCACCGGCTCGTAGCGGCACACGCGCCAAGCACAATTGACAGACAGCCGAACGCACCGGCAATCCACTGAAGATGAGTACCGTAAGACGCGGCCGCTGCCACTGCCAGAAGAGCGGCGGCAATGGCGTAGCCCTTCCAGCGTCTCGCTATCAACACAAGGCCTATCGTCATGCCGAAAAGAGCGCTCAGTCCGGCTCCGGCGACAAGCGCACGCCAGATCTGGTCTACGGGGAACGTCCCGACCAGCAACACGGTGAGATTGTCGACCACAACCGGCCAATGCGCCGTGAACAAGGCCCAGCGCGCAGCAAGGACCCCGACATATACCGTCAGCGGAATCGACACCACGGAGAGCAACGAACTGGACGGGCTAGCGAACAGGTTGTACCGCGCCCAGCGGCCGATCGTCATAGCCATTACCGTGCTCCTTTCTTCATGACACGCCGGTTGTACAGATTCGCAATTGCACTGATAGATAAGCTGATCAGCAGGTAGACAACCATGACAATGATGATCCCCTCCAGGGCCCGACCTGTCTGGTTGGCGACGGTGCCATACACACTGAACATATCGGGAAAACCAATCGCAATCGCAAAGGATGTGCTCTTGGCCACGGTAACGTACAGGTTGCCAAGAGAAGGCAGAATGACGCGCACCGCTTGCGGCAAGACGACGACCCAGAGGGATTCGCGATGACCGAGACCTAATGCCGCTGCTGCCTCCCACTGCCCTCTGTCGATCGATTGCACTGCGCCGCGGACAACCTCAGCAACGTACGCCGCGAAGTTCACGCCGAGCGCGATGATCAGGCTGGCCATCTCCGGAGAGAAGCCCGCGCCGCCCGACACCGAAAAAGAACTTGCCTCGGGTATGTCGATGCTAAATGGCCGTCCAGCGACAGCAACGCCTACCACCAGGAACCCCGCACCGGCCGCGAAGGCCCAGCGCCGCCAGCCTGGTGTGTGAACAAATACGCCGACCGCGAACACGGCCACCCCGAGTCCTGCAAACCACGCGTAGCGGGCTGCAGCCGGGGTTGCGTTTAGCCATGGGATGAATACACCTTGCCGGCTCGCGATCAATGCACCATGCAATAGCGACGCATCAGACAGGCTCGGCAGTTGCAGCAGCACAGCGAAATACCAGAAGATGATCTGGATGAGCAGCGGCGTGTTTCGCACCAGTTCGACAAACGCCCACGCCCAGTTCTTGACAACCCAGTTCCTGGACATCCGCCCAACGCCGACAATCACACCAACAACGGTGGCGAGCACGATCGATATGAGCGTGACGACGAGCGTGTTATACAGACCCGCAAGCAGCGCCTGGGCGTAGGTCTGCTGGGAATTGAACGGCACCAGCGAAAGGCCATGCTGACCCTTGCCTATCGTCAGGCCCTCACTGATGTCGAAGCCCGCAGGCTGCTCGAGAAAGTCCAGACTAAAGCCGATGCCATGGCGTCGAAGACCTGTCCATGTCATCGCCAGGAAGGCCAATACGGCTGCGACAATGGCTGCAAGGATCAGTGTCTGGATCGCCGCCGCACGCGTGCGCGCCAATCGCCGCCGCTTCAACTCCGATTGTGAAGCGGGTGAAGGAGGACGCCCGAACGGTCTATTCTCCGTGCTGGACAGCTTTAATTGCGACACGGTGCCTTCTCCACTGACGTGAGATTTCTCACTACGATCGGACAGTTGATCTAGTTTCATATCCAGACTCCGCTGAACCCGGCGACAGGTTGACGGCCGCCGGCTTCAGCGCTACGTGCACTGCCTAGTACCAGGGCGGCGAATACACCATGCCGCCTTCATTCCACGCCGCGTTAAGAGAGCCCTTGCGCTCGATTGCATAGGGCGTCTTTGGACCAATGTTGCGGTCGTAGATTTCCCCATAATTACCGACGGAAGCGATGACCTTCTGGACAAAATCAGGCTGCATTCCAAAGTCCTTTCCGAGCGTACCGCTCACACCCAGGAATTTCTGCAAGTATGGGTCCGTAGTCTTCACGAAGGTCGGCAGGTTCTTTGAGGTAATGCCATGTTCTTCGGCCTCGAAGGTCGCGTTGACGACCCACGTCAACGCAGCGTGCCAGCGAGGATCGCCCTCTGACACAAACCCTGCGAGCGGTGATTTGTCGAATGCCTCGGGGAGAATCTGGAAAGCACCTGGATTACTCGCGTTGCCACGCCAGCCGGCCAAAGCGGACTTGTCCGTTACCATCGCATCACAGCGTCCGGAGTTCAGCGCATCAAACAGCTTGTTCGTGTCCTGATAGGTCAGGGATTTGGTCGATGTTTTCCAGCTGTGAGCCTTGAAATAACCGGCAAGCATCTGCTCCGTTTCCGAACCCTGGGTCGTGCAGAACGTCGCACCGTTCAGATCGCTGATGTGCTGGACTTTCAATGCGGTCTTTACGAGAACGCCGGTACCGTCATAAAAGTTGGTGGGCAAGAAGGAAATGCTAAGCGCCGCCGACTCTCGTGTCGGCGTGACCGTACTATGGGCGAACACGACATCGGCCTGGCCCGTGCGAAGCGCATTGAAGCGGCTTCGGTCCGTGACGATCACGAACTGGACCTTGTTCGGGTCCCCGAGCACAGCGGCAGCGGTCGCCCTGCACAGGTCCACATCCATTCCTTCCATCTTCCCGGTCTTCGTATTAAGGTACCCGAAACCCGGCGTTGTATTGTCCGTGCCGCACAACAGCGTGCCACGTTTGACCACTGTGCTCAGGTGATCTTCGTCAGCGTGCGCGGTGGACATACCCAGGGTCAGCGCGCCCCAACCCACCCCAAGCAACGCGCAGAGACGGGCCGCACTAAAGCGAATCTTCATGATACTTCTCCCGCCCGGAAAGATGACGTCGACCCGCCTGTTCCGGGCACCACCGGCGCGACGCAAAAAACCTACCGCACATAGATATTCATTTCGCAATCCTTCCTGTTTCCTCCGCTTCATCGCATAGGCAACAAAGACTGAAACACAACATTTGCGTTACTCACCTGCCTCAAATACAGAAGGCGGATGGTTGTTTGAAAAGCGGACGGATTGATTCGTCGCCGGTACTCACCACCCCCGAAATCGCGGCCATTGCGCTGTGATCTCCAGTGAGCCGGTGCGGATCATCTCGTAGTGGTCATGCTGGGCGGCGGTTGGGCAAGCGTGATTGGGCAGGATGCGCACAAGCGATCCTATTGGCAGCTCGGGAAGCGACGCCTTACTACCAGGTCGCACGGCGATAATCCCCTGCTCCTGATTTGCCTGAACCATGATCAGGTCTGGGTAGGGCACGCCGTCGACACTGCACACGACCCCATAGCCCTGGTCGATTCGCTGCGATGCCGTACCGCGATCTCGCGACATCGCCATCCAGCCTGCATCGACGAGAATCCACCCCTTGTCGGACTGGTGGCCAATGACGGTCGCAAGCACGCTGAGCGCAATGTCGTCGACGGTGCACACATCGAGACCTGCCATCACGAGATCGAAGAACACAAACACACCCGCGCGCACCTCCGTGACACCTGTCAGGTCCCTCGCGAAATGAGCCGTCGGTGTCGATCCCACGCTGACGACGGGAGCGGGTAGTCCCGCATCGCGCAGCACCGCCGCGCAACCGACCGCTGCCGCGCGTTCGCGCCCGGCAATCACTGCGATCTCTTCGACGCTCCTGCAGGCGTACGATTCACCCGCATGAGTCATGACGCCTCGCAACTGCGCGCCGCCTGCATCCAACGCCCCTCCGATGGCAAGAAGGTTGGCGGTATCGTCGAGTCGCACGCCGGCGCGATGACCGTCCGAGTCGATCTCGATCAGTGTTGGAATCAGATCGTTCGTGAGGCGCGCATGCTCGGCCACTGCGCGTGCGGCGTCGAGGTTGTCGACCACGAGCGACAATTCGACGCCCTGCCGACGCAGCGCAGTCACGCGGTCAAGCTTGCTGGGCACGACGCCGACACCGTACAGGATGTCGCGCACGCCGCTGGCGGCGAATTGCTCCGCTTCTCGCAGCGTCGATACCGTCGCCGGTCCGGCCGGACCATCCATTACGCGGCGCGCCACTTCGATCGACTTAGGCGTCTTCAGGTGTGGACGCAGCGTGACGCCGAGTTCGGCAAGACGTCCTCGTAGACGCGTGATGTTACGCATCATGCGGCTCTCGTCGAGCAACAACGCGGGCGTGGACAGGCACTCGATTGAACCGCTCAGCGCAGTTGCAGTGCGCGACTTGCTGGTGTCGCCCGGCTCACCTGGACCCGGCGATTTTCGTATGATGCTCGACATAAATCCGACTTTGGAATGAGTTGAACGCGTTTACAGAGCGACGACACCAGTCTTGATCTGCGCAAAGCTGCGGAGTCCCTCTGCACCTTTTTCGCGGCCGTATCCGGAGCGTTTGAAGCCGCCAAACGGCAGTTCAACTCCGCCAGAGGCACCGTAAGTGTTGACGAACACCTGACCGGCCAACACCTCGCGGATCATTCGATGCGCGGTGCCAAGATCGCGCGTCCACACACCGGCAACCAGACCATAGTCGGTGCCATTGGCCAGTCGCACCGCCTCTTCGATATTGCGGAACGGTGTCACCGCTAGCACCGGCCCGAAGATCTCGTCTTGACCCATCAGGCTGTCCGGGGCAACGTCGTCGATCAACGTCGGCTGCATGAAGAAGCCTTTGCCGAGCACACCGCCGTTTAGCGCGTTGCCGCCAGTGACAATATTTGCGCCGTTGCCGCGCGCCTGTTCAAGGAAGGACATGACGCGACTGCGCTGCGTCTGCGAAATGAGCGGCCCAAGGGTCGGGTCGTTCAGCGCAGGGCCGATCGTCACGCTAGCAAAGGCCTGTTCAATGTGTTCCACCAGCACGTTGTGCACGCTTTCGTGGACCAGCAGCCGCGAACCGGCCGAGCATGTCTGTCCGGCGTTTTGAAGAATGGCGTTGACTACGCCCGGCACGGCACGATCCAGGTCCGCATCGGCGAACACAATATTCGGCGACTTCCCGCCCAGTTCGAGAGTCGCCGGAATCACCCGGTTGGCTGCTGCGCGAGCGATGATGCGTCCCACTTCGACAGAACCGGTAAACGAGATGTGGTCGATGTCGCCATGACCCGTCAACGCCGCGCCCGCCGTCTCGCCGTAGCCAGTCACAATGTTCAGCGCGCCGGCGGGCAAGCCTGCTTCAAGCGCTAACCATCCGAGCCGTAGCGCGGTCAGCGGCGCTTCCTCGGCTGGCTTCAATACACAGCAGTTGCCCATCGCCAGCGCAGGTGCAATGGTGCGCGCGAAGATCTGCATCGGGTAATTCCACGGAATCACATGTGCCGTGACACCATGCGGCTCCCATTGCGTAAAAATCATCGTGTCCGCGTTCAGCGGAATGGACGACCCATAGTGTGTCTCGAGCGCGCTCGCGTAAAAGTCGAAATAGCGACTGGTGATTTCGGCGTCGCGCCGCGCCTGCCGCAGAGGCTTACCCGTTTGCCGCGCTTCAAGATGCGCCAGGTCATCCCGGTCACGTTCGATCAGTTGGGCGATACGGCGCAGAACGCGCGCCCGATCGGCGACCGCAACCTTTCGCCATGCATGCGACGCGCGCCGCGCCGCGCTAACCGCAAGATCAATCTCCGCGGGACCGCAATCCGGGGTCTGCGCGATAGCTTCGCCGCTGGATGGATCCAGTACCACTACCGTATTGCGTGTCTCAATCGACTCTCCGTTGGTGACGGCCGCTACCTGCTTCATTGCATTACTCCTTGATCGTTCACGGACCAGCCGGTGCTGATAATTCAGGACCGGTCCCTGGAAATTCGCTAGTGCTTGCTGCGACGGAAGTCCCCTTCGAGCAGAAAGGGCTGCGACCAGGCGCACGCTGTCGCATACGACGGGACGGAGTATTGCCATTCAAAATGCCGCTCGGGTTAACGTCGCTTAACTTCATCCTTAATACGAAGATTAACGACCGGGAGCTAGAGGGTCAGCAGTCGCTTTCCAGATTCAACTTTTTAAGTATGCGAACGAGCGAATTCTGAACGCTCGTGAAAGCGGGATCGCAGGCATGAGGTAATCGGGCGAACGCCCCGGCTCCTTTCGAAGACCTTGCCTTTCAGGCTGAAATCGTCACCCCGGAATGCCTTTCTGGCACACAGCGTCGGGACGTCGTTGAGCATGGTGAACAATTGGTAATAAAAAAATCTGTCAATCCAGTCTTAGCGGCATGTCGCGCCGGCGCGACTCCACGTCTACCGCACCAGACACCATTCCGTATAGCAAAGACGAGCATCGGGCCGCACGCGCGGAGCAGAAAAAGTTGACAGCGTTAGCGTCCAAACGCCTTAGCGATGCTGTGCGCTCCCTGCAAAGTCTCCGTGCTTTGTGTACATTCGCGTTTTACCGGTATTGTCGGACACATGGAATTTGTCAGGATCCCTGCACGTTGATTTAGAATGCCTTCCGCCGCCAGAAGACGTGCGCAAGCATTGAATTGCCCCCTGAGCCCTGGGCATGTTGATACCCGGGGGTGCGACTCCTCCAGCCGTTACCGCAGACCGCTTCCGGATCGCCGAAAAGACCGGCGCACAGGCAGCTCAGATGGCTCGCGACCGCCTGACGATCGACAAGGTGTTGACCCCCGCTGCGTTCGAAAATGCAATGCGAGTGTTATTGGCAATCGGAGGCTCGGCCAATGCGATCGTCCACCTGACCGCAATCGCGGGCCGCCTCGGAATCGTCATCGACCTGGCCACGCTGGACCGCATGGGACGCGAAACACCTGTGCTGCTGGATCTCAAGCCGACGGGCCAACACTACATGGAAGATTTCCATAAGGCTGGTGGCATGGCGACCCCCGTGCGCGAACTGAAACCGCTGCTTCACCTCGACGCACTCACCGTGACCGGGCGGGTTCTGGTGCAAATAGGCTCGGGGGAATGGGTTAAAGTTGCGAGCTTGACGAACTGGTGGCCGGTGATGAGCAAGCGGAAAGGTCTGGAGGGGTTGTTCGATGGACGGCATTTTGATCGGGAGATCATTGTTCTGTGCGTGCGCTGGTACCTTCGCTACAAGCTCAGCCTGCGCGATCTCGTTGAGATGATGGCCGAACGGGGACTGTCGCTGGCGCACACCACGATCATGCGCTGGGTGAAGCGTTTCACACCAGCGTTCGTGAAGCGCTGGAATCGTTTTGCGATACCGTCAGGTCGGTCATGGCGTGTTGACGAGACCTATCGTACGCCCAGCCAACGTAGCCCGCCCACACGGGGGTGAAGTTGCTTGAGCATGTTTGGAATGCAGGACCCGGTGGATTTGAAGTTGCGGTACCGGGGCATGCCCTTTCTCTGCTGCGAGAGAAAGTGAGCCGAAGCGGCGGTGACTTGCTGGACACTGGCAAGGTGACGAAGT
>NZ_JBNDMO010000047.1:0-30928 GCF_050436625.1 Paraburkholderia sp. GAS334
TGATCCGGTCAACAAGACGAAATCCGTGATCTTTACCGAAGAAGGGTTGCGCGAGTCCGAGCGGCTTTTTAATCAGCATTTCGTCATTTCGGATAAAGCGGAAGATTGATTCAACGAACTTCTAACTCAGGACATTAGCGCATCACATCAAGATCAACTTGGCAAACCGGGCGGTGTCCATATAAGGGTGTGTCAAGACACAAAAGTTAAAGGTTTTGAGGGGTCACTTTACCCCTCCCGATACGCCGCCGCGCCGTTGTAGGTCCTTCTCGAAAGCCGACTTTTTTGAACGAGAGGCGTGAGCCTGAGTTTTGACACACCCTCGACCCTTTTGGGTCGTTCGCCGGCTAGCTTATGGACGGCGGCTTCTGGAGTACAACGGTCACCGCGCTCAGGTGCGTCCCGGCAGTCGAACGACCAGCGCAGTCATAGTTAGACGGGAAGTTGAGCGATCACCGGGCAAGAACCAGGACTGAATGACTGCTGCCGTCTGTGCGTGGAGTGCAAGAGCCGCGACTCGAGACACTGTTAGCTGGGACCGCGCGGAGTGATGCGCAGAAGAGCTGGGGGCGGAAAAGAAGGATAGGCGCGCTTCGCGTGGACCTGGAATCAGAGACCGACCGGCATTGCGCTAATGAAGGTGAACAGCTGAACCGCGTTGGCCGAAAGCGCTGTGGCAATACGTCGGCACATCGATCCCGGGTGGCCGGACGATGTGCCGATGTTGCGTCGAGTATCTAACCTGAATAAACGTTGCGCCCGTTAGAAGCGCGTCCGAATGCCCACAGTCGCCGCAACCTGATTGCCTGTGGAAGCCTGCGACAAGCCATTGATAAACGCACCCTCGAACGCAGAGCCGGCAGCCCCGTACGCGTGTTGGTAGACACCCTCGACATAGACATCAGTGCGCTTGCTGAACGAGTAGTCTGCCATCAGAGTCACTTGATGCCACTTCGGGTCCGCCGAAACGGTGGCACTAGCAAAGGCGCCTTGAGTGAAGGTGTACGCGCCGGCGAGCGAGATCGAAGGGGTCACCGTATAGTGCACGTTGACTTCGTAGTTATCGAAGTGCAGGGTGTCGAACGACTGCAGGATCACGGAGTTCGCACCGGGCTGCGTATTGTCGAACAAGGTATGCGTCCACAGCAAGCCGAGAATCGCCGGTCCGATCGTGTAGTTGTCGCCAACACCCATCACGCGCTGCCGCGCGGCGGGGAAGTTTACGAAGTCGTTGTTCGACAGTGCCTCGGTACCGGTAAACGCACGGTTATTAAGTTGGAGGTAAGCAGCCGCCAGATTGATCGGACCGTTGTTGTACGTCACGCCGAAGCTATAGGCGCGATTGTTCGAAAAGCCGCCAGCCGCCTTGCTGAAGCCGTACAGCGCCTCGGCCTGCAGCCCTCGGTACGTCGGGCTCACGTACTTGACCGAGTTGTTGATATAAAACGAGTCGTCTACGTTGTCGTTATCGAACGGATGCGCGGCCAGGTTGTTTCCGTCCCCGTTGTTTGCCAATGCGATCGGTCCGAGATCATCGACCACGGAGTCGTACTGCCGGCCGAGCGTCAGCGTTCCATAGTTGTCGCTCTGCAGAACGCCCAGACCCTGCGTACAGTCCTCATTTCTTCAATCCAGTCCCACTGTTGCCGCTCGTCGAAATCATTCGCGGCTTGCAGACCAGTGCTGCTACCGCCAAAATCGTTCGCGAACTGACAGTACGGCTCGACAAGTCGCCGATCGGCGTCAAAAACTCGCCCGGGTTCGTGGTTAACCGGATTCTCGTGCCAATGATCAACGAAGCGTTCTTCCTGCTGGCTGAAGGTGTCGCCACGGCCGAAGAAATCGACGAGGGAATGCGCCTTGGGGCCTATCACCCCATCGGGCCGCTCGCACTGGCGGACCTGATCGGATTGGATGTACTTCTTTCCGTGACAGATGTGTTCTTGAGGGACTTCGGCGATTCGAAATATCGGGCCTGCCCGCTTCTGCGCGAAATGGTCGCGGCCGGGCGTCTCGGGCGGAAAAGTGGCCGAGGGGTGTATCGGTACGAATGATTGAACGGCGTTCGACCTCACTGCGGGCGCGGCACCGCGACTCCTCGATGATGCCGCGGATTTCCTCCTGCGGACCGGACGCCGCCCGCGTGGCGAGCTGCGCATAGTCCCTGCCCTCTGGCGTCGCGTCGCTCTTTACGATGGGTGCCAAAGAGGCGGTTGTGATTTTGAGCTGAGCGTCCGGTTGCTCGAAGTCCACAATCTGTTCGAGCTGGGCCAATCGTTCCTCGTACAGCGCCTTGCGGCATTGGAATACTGACTTGTAAAGCCCAAGCTTCGTTTCGAAGTAGTACACGACAAGCGGAGGCCCCACGTCAGCTTCCTTTGCGACATCTCACACTGAGACGCAGTGAAGCCGTCGCACGCGAAATGCCACGTGGTCGCGAGAATTGTCCAATCGCGTTCTTCAACTTCAGGCTTCATTTCTTATTTCGCCGCGACGATCTGGACTTCTGCGCCGGTTGCCGAATTGGGGCCGACGCCCGCTGCGCGGGCGCCAGTGGAGAAAGACCTGCAGCCGATCAGTTGTACCGTGTCGCCCTTCCTGACGGCGGTCATGACCGCGCATATGAACGCATCAATCGCCTCGCCCGTTGTGGCCTTGTTTGCGCCCGTCGCCGCAGCGACCCCATCCACCAGTTCCTGCTTGTTCAAAGCCATTAAAAGTACTTGCGGGATGTTGTACCAGCCGATTAAGCGGCCGATAAAACCACACCGGAACGCGAGTGAGCCATGACCTGCGAGACGCCACAGACTCATGGCAGCAGGTAGCGCGTGCTCATTCCTCAGCCTTGCCGAGGCCACTCCATACGACCTTGACAGCCTTGCGGAAGGCATGCAGTTGCGAGGCGCTGTCTTCACTCCAGCGAAGGAAAATAACCAGGCCCTGGCAACTGGACAGGATCAATGCGCCACGCAATTCGCGTTCTTCCATCGACAGTACCGGATTGAGTTCGCCAACGAGATTCGCAAAGAGCCTCGCGAACCGTTTTTGTATCTCTACGACGACATCGCGCGCAAACGGTTCATGCAGCGCCAACCCCCAACTTTCGAAGATGGCTGCAGGCATCCCAGGTTTGACAAACTCGGCGAAAGCGTCGTCGATGATCGCTTCGAGCCGCGCCTGCGGGGAGCGGTTTCTGTTTTCGGCAAAGCCTCGAAAGCGTTCGAAGTACCGCTTAGCGACCTCCTCGATCGTGGCGCGCAACAGCGCTTCACGGGTCGAAAAATAGTGCTGTAACGTGCTCAGGCGAATGCCCGCATCATTGGCCACGCGGTTGATCGTGTACCCCGCGTAACCCGCCGCGATCAGCACGTTGATCGATACATCGATGATCTCAGGCACCCGGCTCTCCCGATTGCCGCGCCGTCTCGCGAGTGTCGCGGTTCGTGGATCAAATATCGCTGCGGAAGTGAGGGTCAGTTTTTTCACGTGCACTCCGTTCTGAGGCGCCGACTGTCTCGCTGTTCGGCACAAAGTTCGCGTCTGGCAGCGGCCCGTGGGGTCGCAACCGCCCTGTTCGACAAATCATCGTTGCGGTTCTACGTTTTCCGGGTATCGCGTTGGCGAATCTGCGGTGCGACTGCGCCGCGGTCGCTTCGGGAATCGCTCATCTTAATAGGTTATCTAACCTGACTTAAGTATAGGTTGAGAAACCGGTTTTCCCAAACATCGACACGCCAAATGTCCAACGAATCAATGTATTTATGGGTAGATATCGTTTACCCTTGCCGCCCAAATTAAGAGGTTGCTTTATAGGTTATCTAACCTATAGTTGTCGGTAAGGTGACCGACAAGACGTTGCAATGTTCCCGCCACGAATTGGCGAGACACGATGGTGGCGCCGCGGTGAGAGGAGAGCGAGATGGGTTCCGGCAAGATGTGCTTGCGATCGCTGGTCGCAAAGTGGTTTGGGCACTCTGCGGTGGTGACGGTACGCGTGATGGAGTTCAGTCGCACACCATCGGATCGCAGGCGCTACGTGCGCATCGGCGTGATGCGGCCGGACGGAGGTTTGACCATTGTTTTCTTTCGGCACGATGACGGTTCGTGGAATGTGTTCCCGGCAAAGGCGAGCACGCCGGCGATGCGCGCTTACCCGCTCGCGGCATGAGCGACGGGTCGATAGTCGGGCGATCTCAGGAGAACGGAATGAACATCCTGGAATTGGCGGCGGATGCTGGAATGCTGATCGTGCTTGACGGCAGAATCGGTCGCACCGAGTACCGAAGCGTCCATGGAACGCTGGATGCGTTTCAGCGTTTTGTTCACGCGTTGGAATCGGCACTGGCGAATAACGAGGAGTCCGATGGGTTTCAGTGTCGGGGTAGCCTGTGCGCGGAGTCTTCGTCATCCTGAAGAAATGGTGCCGGAGCGCCACCGTGGAAACCTTCACGCTGACCTGGAATGCGCATCTGAGCGCTGGCCATGAAACTGGAGCGGGCGCAGAACATGTTGGTGCCGGGTCGAGTTCGCTCACACTGCGGAGTAAGCTCGATTGAATGGAGAGACTGATGAAGGTTTCGGCAATCCACGCCTGGGTGACGGCGCTTATTGCTATCGCCGCGGGGCTCCCTCCGGTTTCGTCCTACGCTTACGCGCTCGATCCGCAACTCGACTGTAGATCGAACGCACACGCGTTCATCGCCCCGCTCCTGAAGGACCAGTACATCGATCCGAAGCCGATGCGCGTCGAAGCGAACTCGGTCAACGCATTTCGACCGGCGCACGGCAGCAACCTGACGGCATTTGGCTTTCGCGTCTACGCCGTCCTCGGGTATGAACACGACGATGCAATGTTCAAACGTGGAGATGGTCAGCCTGTTACGGACTCAGCCTATGGTGTGGTAGTGATCGGCCCCATCGAGTCAGTAGAAGCACATGCGCGCCAGGCCGGCAGCGGCGCTGTCATTCATCAAGTAGCCCCCCTACTATTAACGGCCATTTTCTGCAGCGGACCGTGACGCGCTCAGCGGCGCTGTCCGGCAGAGGTGCCGCCGGCACGAACCCGGCCGACGACTTGTGCCAGATCTCAGGCGCCGTTCACTGCATCCTTGAAAGGCTTGCTCGCCGTGAACTTGACCGTCTTCGCGGCAGGGATCTGGATCTCGGCGCCGGTCGCCGGGTTGCGGCCGACCCGCGCGGCACGCGCGCCCGTCGAAAACGAGCCGAACCCGACCAGCTCCCCTGTATCTGTCGACGATACGCGCTGGCGTCGACGTCACCACAAATCGTCAGGATCCAGCGACATCTGTTTCCTCGTGATTGCGCCAGGGGCACGGTCGGATGCATTGGCCCTTGGCAACGGTGGCTTCGGCACATCGGGATGGAAAACCAGATCCACGCCGATCCGGCCAAAGCCATCATTCTTCCCGCTTCAAGCCCTCGGCGCTTTTCGGGATAGCGGCTGCCCACTACCTCCTCCGCCACCCTGTTCACGCAGCGTCCGCCAGCATCGAGTGACGACAGTCCGCCGCGGCGCACCGGCATGCGTACTGCGCCCGAACGTCGTCATCCAGAGGATCGTCTGTCGCCAGCAGATATTCGATAAACAGTTCTTCACCGGGCTCGATCGGCCGGAGCGTGTGGATGAAGATGCGCCCAGCGTCTTCAATGGTCTCGCAGTTGGGCGCGCACGCGTGGTTCAGCCAGCGTGCACTGTTGCCACCGCGGCTCCCGTCGATCACGGACCCATCCGACAGCCCAAAAAGAAACGTATGGCCTTCGACGCCTTCGCGCTGGTGACGGCGCACCGCATTGCGCCACGACGTGATTTGACCTTTGTACTGCAGCACGCGCTCGCCCGCCGCGAGCGGTTTTATTGCGAACACGCCCCTGCCGTGAACTGATGATCGCCGGACAATCACACGCCTCATGGTGTTCTCTCGATTGACATGTGCGCAGTATAGAAGAGGCATAAATCCGCATCCACACTGACGTGGATGCGTCATCCGCGTCAAGGTTTTGGCGACCGTACTGCGTTGCAACTGGAAGTTCAGTTTGGCGCAATCAGCCTGAGGTTCGGAGCCCAGTCGTCTGAACGAACGCAGTGCCGAACTAGAAAAGTTGGGCGCCAAGCTCCCGCAGGCTGTTCCACTTGACGGTGCTGACGAAGGTCCTGCCCGTCGTATCCAGTGACTCGATCATCGCGCGCTGCCCACGCGCTCCTGCAATCACGCGCACGATGCGCGTGCGGTAGCGCAACAGCGCACCGATCGGTGGACACAGCGGCTCCCGCCTGCTCCGCGATCGTTTCTTTTCCATACGGCTATCTATATAGCTATGCAGCGAATCGCAGGGGCCGCGGTACATCGCGGCATCTCGCCACCGATGCTACCAGGCCGACTTGCCCAGCTCCAGGCTCTATGCGCAATCACGTCCACTCCCTGTCGCCGCCCAACGGTAGGGGCGACGTGGCCGGCTGAGTACGGCCGGGAGGAACCCGGCCGATGGCTTGTGCCTGGTCTCAGCCGCCGTTCACCGCATCCTTGAATGCCTTGCCCGCCGTGAACTTGACGGTCTTCGCCGCAGGGATCTGGATCTCGGCGCCGGTGGCCGGGTTGCGGCCGACCCGCGCGGCGCGCGCGCCCGTCGAAAACGAGCCGAAGCCGATCAGCTGCACGGTGTCGCCTTTCTTGACAGCCGCCGTGATGGTGGCGATCAGCGCATCGAGCGCGTCAGCGGCGGCCGCCTTGGTTGCGCCGGTCTTCGCAGCGACTGCATCCACCAGTTCCTGTTTGTTCATTGATTGTTTCCTCGTTGAGTGAATGATGATGCCGACACCCTACCCGATCGGCGCGCCTGCGCGCAATCGGCACGCAACTGCACGGGTTTCACACTCCCGGTCCACACCGATCGCGGCCCGTCTTCTCCTGTCGTCTCGGCGCGCGCCTGTTGAGCCGCCGGATGAAATGGCACATTCCAGCTCAGGAGCGCTGACCACGAAAGGTCAACGGACAGATTTCTGCGCCTGAGGCCCGGCGTTCCCCGAGGATCGGTCGGTCGCGACCATCGACCACGCCTCGGTCTGCCCGATGCCTTCTGCTGCTTGTGCCAGCCTCCCCCGCGCTCCGCTCACGTCCCGTGAATCCGGCCTCGCGTCCGCTGATCGCCGATCGCGTGCCGCGACGCTACGCCAAGCGTCATCCGGCAACCCATTGTCCTGAAATGAGGGCCAGTGTCCACAAACGAAGGGTACGATAGCTCTGACTAACCGGGCCTTCGTCTACACCATTTTTTGCGTTATCGCCGGCAAACAAAGCGCACGAAGCGTCCCGACGCCTGTACCCGGGGGTGGTTCGGCGCAGGTGTTCCAGCAACGGGGAAAAGACCAGACAGGAAGTGCCTGATTTATTGGGATGTTTTAATAGGGCCGTTTCGCAAACCTGCGCCAGCGCTGGAGGCCGCTATCCCGGTAAACTGCATCGAAATACAGGCGACCCCTAGAAGCGTTCCAGAAGTAAAAGTAGCAGCGGTAAATGGCTTGGCGCCCAGCTCGGACCACTGAGCACTGCTACTTTACGTTTCAGGTTTGTCCTGCAACCGTAATCGCGCTGCCTCGATCGACTGGTGAAGCTTGGCCTGCAAGGTCTCACGCGGCGGCAGCACGGTCAGATATTCGGCGACGTGAATGCCGCTCTTGTCCAGTTCGAGCAGTTCGATCTGCTCCTGTTTCTTGCCTGCACACAGGATGATGCCTAGTGGCGGCAGTTCATCCGGTTCCTGCTCGTGTTTCGCGAGCCAACGCAAATACAGCTCCATTTGGCTTTTGTATTCTGCCTTGAAGGCTCCGAGTTTCAGCTCGATCGCCACGAGCCGCTTGAGCTTGCGGTTGTAAAACAGCAGATCGATGTAGAAGTCGTCGTTATCGATTTGCAGGCGCTTCTGGCGGGCCACGAAGGTAAAGCCGGCGCCGAGTTCGAGGAGGAACTGCTCCATCTCACGCAGGATGGCGTCCTCGAGGTCCTTTTCGAGATATCGGTCATTCAGTCCGAGAAAATCCAGCACATACGGATCCTTCAACAGCACATCAGGCGACACACGCTGCTCATGCCGCAGCTGAGCGAGGTCATGCCGGACCGTCTCCTCGGCCTTCCGCGAAATCGTGCTGCGCTCGAACAGCATCGAACTGATGCGCTCCTGCAGTTGCCGCGACGACCAGCGCTCAAGGCGGCACAGTTCGAGGTAAAAGTCGCGCTTGAGAGGATCGTCGATGTAGAGGAGCGTCTTCAGATGCGTCCAGCTCAATTCTCTCCGCACTGCGGAGAGAATTGTCTCGTCCGGGAAAATCTCCGCAGCGCGGAGACAATGCCGCAACTGCTTCTCACTCCAGCCACGCCCGTACTCGACCGTGAGTTGGCGGGCCAAAGACGCGACCACCTGCTGTCCGTACTCCGCACGCGTGCCGCGCAACACCTCCGCGTGAATGCAGCGCCCCACCCGCCAGTACAGCAGCGTCAACTCGGCATTCACGGCAGCCGCCGCACGCTCCCTCGCCGAGTCGATCAGGTGCCGGACTTCGTTCAGCAGTGGTACGGGCGTGAGTCCGCTCATGCTGCCTGAACCTGGGTCGGTGTCCGGAAAAATCCTGCCGGCGAGCCGTTCATGCTGCGTTCACCGCATCCTTGAATGCCTTACCGGCCGCGAACTTGACGGTCCTTGCCGCAGCGATCTGCATTTCCTCGCCTGTGGCGGGATTACGACCTACCCGTGCAGCCCGTGCTCCAGCCGAAAACGTGCCGAATCCGACCAGTTGCACAGCTTCATCGTCGGCTACCGCGCTCGTCACGGCGCGAACAATCGCGTCGATCGCGTCGGCGATGGATGCCTTGCTGTTTCCGGTCGACGCATCTGCCGCATCGACGAGTTCCTGTTTGTTCATGATTTCCTAAGTAAGAGTTACTGCGATTGCGCCGCCCAGGCAGGGAAGACAACAACGGTACCGGAGGAGCCGCATTCCAGCAAACGGAATGGAAGAACGGAATGACGGCTCCCATAGAAGCATTCCGCAGAATCTCTCCGCAACGCGGAGACCAAGGCTCCCTCCCGCAACGGCAGGGCGCTGTTCAAAATAGCTGCCCGCCCAGATGCTCAAGACTTGCCCATTTCACGTTGCTGCGGAATACGCGACCATCCTCGCCATTCGATTCAATCACCGCCCGCTGGCCGCGTGCCTCAGCCACGACCCGGACGATCCGCTCGCCGTAGCGCATGAGCGCGCCGATGGGGGGACTGGCGGGTGATCGGCGTCGTCTGCGCAACTTCTTCATTCCGCCGGCTCCTTCGATGCGCTCCCCTTGCGCCGTGGCGACGCCGATTTCCTGATCGAGCCCGCCCGCCTCGGCGTGGTCCTCCAAAACTGTATGCGTACCGCATCTTCACGTTGCGGTTTAAGATCGCGCGACGAAACGTCTCGGGCAGGTATCGGAAAGTGGAATTTCGCACGCACACTCAAAAACTACAAAATACGTAGCGTTCGTTACGCTGCCCCGTCTGCGAGACCGTGCTCATGAGCTTTGTCTGTTTTAAGTGAGTTTTGCAGCCCAAAACGCGTTTTACCGTGAAACATTTGATGAAAAGCTGCAATAAAGTGACGTATCACCTTGTCTGGAATAGCTTTTTAGATTTCCACGGTTGATCGTATATGTTTCACGGAAGTTCTTCGTGGCGCGTGTTCACGACACGTGAGATGTGATGCGTCCCCTGCCGTGAA
Organism: Paraburkholderia sp. GAS334; assembly: GCF_050436625.1. Lineage (NCBI taxonomy): Bacteria > Pseudomonadati > Pseudomonadota > Betaproteobacteria > Burkholderiales > Burkholderiaceae > Paraburkholderia > Paraburkholderia sp. GAS334. Next base: position 9,767 of record NZ_JBNDMO010000047.1, read on the forward strand.
TTTTCATTTCTGAAGGTCGGTTTTTCGTTTCCATTAATAAGGGTCATAACAAAACGCGCCGTCACCGTGCGGGAGCACGGGCGGTCGAAGGCGACGTGCTGTTACGCTCTTCAAGCCACGACCATGCTGCGGACGTACGCATTTCGATTACGACGGCGATCCGCACTCCGCGACGTCGTAGGATATCGATCGGTAGCTGCACGTCATGCCGGCTAAACTGGCAATCGAGTATGGCTCGCTTGCGGTCGCCGACATCTCACTGGCGATGGTCGAAGATGCCTCGAAGGTGCCCGATGCCGTGCCTGCAGCCGATTACGGCATCGGCACGTGGTTTCGGCCACTAGTAGCACGTCGACGGAAGGCCGAAGAAACCTCGACGCTGACAGCGCACAATCGATCACCTAACCGGTCTCACGCTTGACGGTCGCCGGATCCTTGCCACCCTTCCACCCCGGGTATCCGCGAGATAGCGTATGTCGACAAGTGAGACGAAAGTCGACTGGAGTGCCCCGACCGCGTACTTCGGGGATTCGGACGACAGGATTGTGGATGCAAAGGGCCTCCAGCGGTGCGAGTCACGGGGCGCGCGCGGGCCGACGAAAGCAAGCGATGGCGCTGCCAGAAAGTCCTTGTACGCCTCGCAGTCCTCGACCAGTCATGAACTGAACGGCGTCTCTCCGCGCAAACGGCCCATAACAGGAAGCGCTCTAGTTCCTTTGTGTACGACGGAAGCCTCTTCTTTTCCTCCCGAAACCGGAGCAGGTAGTCGCGAATCGATACAAGGCCGTTGCGTGCGGCCGCGCGGGGCCGATCCGATGCACCGATCATCACCGACAGCCGTCCTGTTGATTGGGCAGATCGATCAGCTCACCCGGCTTTGCTGTGGCGCCGAGTTCGATCTTGCATCGATGCTCAGTAGGTGATCGATCCCGCTACATCTCGGCCCACGATCCTCTCTGCGCTTCTTATGAGTGGTGACTCGGGGCTGCGCAGGGAGGAAATCACGATTGCCGACCGGGCTCGCGTACGCGGATCGCCTTACAGTTGTGCCGCCCCCAGGCTGGGATCTGTCTGTGGTCGGTAAGCACAAGACCGGGCAGACCGTCCCAGTTAACCCGACGAGCGTCGACGCGCTGCGCGAGCACTGACGCGATCGCAAGAGAAACATTTAGAGCGAGCCTTTGGGATCGCTCGTAAAGCTGAATTTCCTTCTCCCCGTGCTACGGACAGCGGAATAACACAAGGCAGAGTCTGACCTGTCGTAGGCACGCGATTCGCTGAAAGATTTGGTCGTACGGGCCATGAGGCGACTGCGTGCGGACATTCGCGCCTCGTCGAGAGCAGAGATGGACTAGCTGCCGGCGACCTCGCCCCATGCATTCGTGGCACGGGTTTGGTACACAGGCAGCCGCTGAGGGCGTGCCCGCCGACATCATCCAGCGCATTACGGATCATCGATCGAGCAGACCACGATCATCGACGTGCAGGCGGGACAGCGACGCACGATGAGCGCTGCGGCAAAATATTTCGATACCAAAGCACTTGTGGATGACGCAGACGACTAGATGGAAGCTCACTCGATCGCCAGTTGCCACGCGGAAATTATGCCCCGCATACGCCCACCCGCAGGGACCGCTCGATTAGAGTGGTTGCGAACGCGCTCCGCGGCTCCGGATTGGAGATGTCGTCAGTTAGATCGACATGCGCGAAGGATTAGGCATCGTCCAGCGACGGGACACAATTGACCCGGGTGGCGAACCGGAGCAAGTCGTGGGTTCGCATGGGCCCACTGCTTCGTCATAGGCCGTGATGCCCAAAGGTTGGGGCGCCATAACTTCGTTTGGTCCTCAGGGTATTCGTAACCGTCAATAGCAGGTCCGCCGAGCGGCTCGCGACATTCGACAAACCGAGAATGGTCAATGACACTCCGCTCAGCCCATTCTGGTTGTAAGTTACCGACGAATGGCGCTAGATAATGACCGCACCACCCCCTTATTTGGGGGGGTCATTTGGAAAGGGTGACGCAGCAGCCCGCATAGTTTGTCGCTACAGGAATGGATATATTCGTGATCACGAGGGGGGCGCTCGATCAGCCTTTGCTTTCTCGTTCCATTTCCCGGCGTTCGCATCGAGGTGATAGCAATCGGCTCGCAACTTAGCGGGACGTCTCCTCGTGTTGATGCGACATACCCATGAATATCGCGACCCGACCGAGGCCCGGCACAAATACAGCATATGAACCGTCGCGACGCCCAGCCCGCAACGAGAAGTCGTTCGAAAGCACCGGGACGGCTGCCGATAGGAGCGACGTTTCCGCGCACCGCGGAGACGCTGCGGATGATGTTGTGTCTCATACTTCCGCCTGCCGCGGGCCGCTCGTGTACATAATATGGACGCAAGGTAACGCGCAGGATGAGATTCTCGCCAAGGGAGAGGACAATGAATTCGCCAAGTTCAGGCTAATGCGCCGCGTGTTCGTTCTATTGGCGAGTATTGACCGGCACTACCGATCGAATTTGGCTCGCTAGCGCTGGATATGCCAACTGCAAGCCGAATCTAGGGCTGAACGTCCATTGCCGCCTATCGAGGCTTGCATACGTTAGCGAGGGAATTCCGTGGCGACGCAATGCGGCAGAGGTAGCGGTGTCCTACCTTCCGTGTACATAGTATGGACACGCGGCACGCGCCAACAATGTTCGTCGCCACGACGAATCCGTTTCGGCGGAGAGTGCCGGAGCGGTGTCCATACTATGTACATCTACTCTGCCTTTAGGCGAACAACGCACGTCAATCGTGGAGGTAAAAAAAAGCCCGCTCAAGGCGGGCTGTTGTAGGTGGGCAAGAAATTCAGTTCGGCTGCGGACGGAACATCTGGCTCATAAGCTCCCGAATCTGGGTCTCTTGGGCCTCAGTGAGAACGCCCGCCTTGATCTTCACGGTAAAGCTGTTGATATCCTTCGTGATCGACCCCGCATGCTCCTTCCCGGAAAAAAACTTGTCGATGCTGCGCTCACTTGCAGAGTTCGTCGTCACCCGACGGGTCGCCAACGCTTTAATCGCTGAAGCTACCTTGCCTTGATCCATCTTGCCGGCCACGACAAGCGGCCAAATCTCCTTCGCTGCTTCGAGTCCAGCCTCACCATGTTTGCGGATGGCCCCAACGATTGCGTCTGCTGCGTTCCCACCAAGAAGGCGCGGCTGTAGGTCGAGGTCTTTCTGGACGAAGTCTGGCAGCTTTTCGAATGAAAGGAACTGGTACAGACCTGTTCTGGACATGCCGAGCGCCTCAGCCATCCGTTTGCGGCCCGGAAACTCCTTTTCGGTCTGCCTGATAGACAAGGCGACTTCATAGTCCGACAAGTCGTCGCGACTGATATTTTCGACCAAGGCGAGTACAGCCATCTCTTCGTCGGAACACTCCACGACCACAGCATTGATAGTGTCGAGGCCCACCATCTTGTGCGCCCGCCACCGTCGCTCGCCCGCAACAATCTGATAACTTTCCTCCGATCGGCGAACGACAATGGGCTGCATCAGCCCGACCTCTCGAATGGACTCGGCCAACTCCGACAGCTTCGCCTCGTTGAAAATCCTTCTCGGCTGCCAAGGGTTCGGCACGATGCCGGACACAGACAATTGCGACGCAGCGCCGGTGGATTCCAACTCTTGCACGCGGAGTTGCGCTACAGCCAGTGCACCGGCTAGGCCGGGCGCAGTCTGTGTACGGTTGCTTCGCTTGACTTCTTCTTCTTTGATAGAAGATGTCGCCCTGATGCCCGCCGTTTTTGCCAGCAGTTGTTCACGCATATTGCTCATTGCGCGTTCCTCCATTTTTCTGCATAGATTTCGTCCACCCACCGGCAGTAATCGACAATGGGTTGTCGCACCCGTTGCAATGATTTGGCCGCGCTATGTGTACTGCTGACATCGAATACAGTCGAGAACGCGAGCGCCCCTGTACTCATCACGGAACTGGCCGGCACTTCGATCGAATGCAGCCAACTCTCGTAGGCGCTCTGTGCCCATGCCCGCACAATGGGTGCAGAAGATGTGCGTCCATAATCGACCTTCGAAAGCATCAGTGAGATAAAGTCGTATTTCTTGTCCTGCTCATACTTGATGAAGCTCTTGGAGACATCCGAAAACAGCCGCCAGAACGACAGCGAGCTGATGAAGTCCAGGTTCTCTGGAACCATCGGCATGACCATGGCGTCTGCCGCCAGCAGTGCGTTCAGGTTGAGGTATGAGAGCGAAGGCGACGTGTCCATCAGGATGTAGTCGTAGCGCTTGCGAAGCGGCTCGAGACCTTGCCGAAGCACCGTCCAGAAACGGAAGCCTGGCCTCATCTTTTGCATAGCGGGAAGATGGAACTCTGCGCCAATCAATTCCGTATGGGCCGGAATCACGTCAAGTCCATCCCAGTACGTCGACTGGACCCGCGACTCGAGCCCCCCTTCGACGTCCTGGTCATAGATGTACGGCAGGACGGTGTCGTCCGGCGTCACATCCTTTTCCGCGTACAGGCCACACAGTTCAGAAAGCGACGCCTGCGGATCGAGGTCGACCACTAGCACTTTGCGGCCTCGCAATGTCAGCCCTTGTGCGAGGCACATTGTCGTGGTGGTCTTCGCGGAGCCCCCTTTAAGCTGAGCCGTTATGATAAGTTTTCCATCCGGCTCGCGTGTTCCCGTAACGAGTGGCGTCTGATAAATATCAGAGACTTTCTGGACCCAGATGCGCGCTTCTTCCAACGTGAAGATACGAGTTCGGCCAGTACCCGCTGCAGTGCCCGGCGGCAATTCACCATCACCCTTGGTAGCGAGGTACTGGACCTGAGGGTGAGAGATGTTGCACATCTCGGCAATCTCCCCTGTTTTAAAAACAGGAGCCGCTTTTCGCGGCCGAGGTGCAAGAATGGTCTCGCGCAGCTCATCCGTAAAAATCGAGACCTTTTCAGCGAACTGGCTAATTTGCTCTAGTGGAACGGTTCGGTCTACGGCAGGAAGTTGGCTAGTTTTCACCATTCTGAGGTTTTTCCATAATTTCTGATGAACCTCAGAATACATGAAACACTTGAAAAGTGCTCTATAAATTGCTGTTTACTATAGAGAGTTTTTTGCGAAAACTGCCGCTCCCCACATTTTCTCGGGTATCAAGCGCAACGCCAGACAGGAAAACTTAGCCTTCGCCCCTCCGGAACTGCCCCAATTCTACATATCTGAAAGCTCGAGCCCCATTGCACGCCGGTCAAGGTGAGGTCACTTGTGCTGTTTTCCGAGTGGCGATACCGGCTCCGAGTGCAAATGCACAAAAATTAAGCAAATGGTGAGGTGTGTTGTGCCGTCAACACGCGACGCAATTCAGCTTCAGTGGATTTGCACAATGAACCTCACCTTCATTTAGCGATTGTCGAACCCCGAAACCATGTTTCCGCGGAAAATGACCTGCGCGAGGATCCAAGCTGCTGCAGCGCACTATTAACTCCATATGCGAGCAGCACAATGGACCTCACCATGCGTGGTTCTGTCCGTTTTTGCACAACGGACCTCACCTTCAAGGAAACCTCAAAGAATTGATTCTGATCAGCTGTTGGTTTGTTTTTTTTAGATCTAAAAACCAGCCAACCCACCAACAGGAAATCGTACTGTTCTTTATGTTCAATGACTTAACGAACGAAAAGTGAGGTACGTTGTGTCGGAGGTGAGGTTTGTTGTGTTGAAAGGTGAGATTCCTTGTGGGCGAAGGTGAGGCCTGTTCAACACCAAGGTGAGGTCAAATGTGCGCGTTGAGTCGCCAGGCGGAAAGGTGAGGTTGTCTGTGCTGAGCGGGGCGCAGACCACGGTGAGCCACACGTGATAAGCGTTTGACGGGAGAAGTAGATTCGCCGTGGTGAGATTGATTGTGCGTAGGTGAGGTCCATTGTGCCCCGCGGGATAACCATATCGGAAACCTTCTCTACAGTCTGCTGATGGTGAGGTTGTGTGTGTTGACAGCTCACCAACGCATGCTACATTCCCGACAGCGAAAATGAAAAACGGATGAGCGCATGGCGGCGGCGGAAGACAACCCAGTCGAAGGCAAGTCTCGAGTGACTTCTCGTCAGATGGCGCTGGCGCTATTCGAGGACATGTTCGACCTTGGCATGCCTATCACGGAAGCCAATCGTGAAATCGGCTACCAGCGCAACAATTTCTTCACCCAAATCGTCAACATGGGGCTGCCCGCGCGGCGATTCCTAGATGCCGCGTATTTCATCGTCGCACAAGAGCAGGAAGCGCGGGATCAGTACGACGTCGAATTGAACTACTTCAAGTGGCTGATGCGCTACGACAGCCGCAATCTCAAGCACTTGCGTACTATCGCAGGGGAAGCTCAGGATGCGAAAATCCAGGTGACAGACACACCGCTCGAGCGGGAGCCCAATGAAGACGACCTGTGGGTCTCAGTCCAGCTCATGGGGATGGTGGGCTTCCACAGAGGGCGCATTCGATTCGACGTGCATCCTCGCTTGGTCCCGCACATCCGTGACCCAAAGAAATCCCACTGGCTGAGCCTGCGCATCTCGACGGCATTTACGCGCAGTCTGGCGCGCGCGATTTATGACCAGGTTCTACCGAGCGTCCCAGATGGCCGAACGGAATGGATACGGCTTGAAGACATGCGAAACTGGCCCGGAAGAATGGGAGCCAACGCGGCCATCTTCAAATATTTCAAGCGCGACTGGCTTGAACCGGCCGTGCGCGAAATCAATGAGGTATCGGACATAGAGCTGTCCTATGAGACCCGGACCGAGTCCAGCACCTCGAAAAAAATCGACCGCATAAGATTTCTGCTCAAGCGCAAGGATACCGCCGATGCTGCCTTGGCCAGCTTGGCCGACGCCAGCCACCTTTACAAGATTCTCAAGGAAGAATTCAACCTGTCGACCAAGCAGTTCAGTGAGATTTCCGAGAACCGCGAAGTCTGGACCGACGAGCGAATCCAGCAGGCTGTCGAATACACGCGCTACAAGCTCAATGATGGGAAGGTAAAGAAGAGTCCCGCTGGCTATTTGATGGGAGCCCTGCGCGACAACTGGAGAATGTCGGAAGCCGAGCGGAAGATGGTCGAGGTTCAGACCAAGCTGCTTACCGAAGAAACGGAAGCTGTGGCCGCAAAAACGGAAACCCAGAGTTCGGTCGCGCGCAGTATTGCCTCGCGCGATGAAGAGGCACGTGCACGCATGAACGAGGAGTCGCGTAAGGGCCGGGAACACTTCGACGCGGCTGACGCCAAGACCCGCAAAGAACTGGTCCGCGCATGGGTTGCGTCGAGGGAGGGAAAGCTCATGCTGCGTCGTATGAAGCTCGAAGCCACAGCCGTCGCGGAAGAAGACATCCTGGCGAATACAGAACTGGTCTGGTACTTGGGGCAGTTCGTGTTTGGCCGAGTCAAGTCGTCTCTCGTTTCAACGTGAGAGTCCCCTCGGGCCGACCGATTCATGCGTCGTGCTCGGGTGTTTTCACGCACTGAACATTGGCGACTCTTACGTGTCGTTGGTGCCCGCGCCATCGTGGCGACTCGGACTCGCCGAAGCACTAAACCTTAAAGCTCATTAACCTCAACGCCACATTAATATGTTCCTCTAGGCGTGGGAGCATCTTACTCAAACGCCTGATCTGCGGAGAGTAAAGCCGGATGTGGTCCTCGCCTCTGCGAATCGACAGGCGAACCGCTACCGCGTCCTCCGGAACTGAGCCGGAAGCCAACGCACCGAGGACGTCGCGAATGCTCAAATCGCGTCGCTTGCCCAGCATCGTCGCGTTTTCTCGCATGCGAACTTCCCCAATCTGGAATCCGATTTGCTCAATAAGGTCGACGGTACGAAAGGACACGCGTCGGTCATCACCAAACGCCTTCAGAACAACATCAGGAAGGCGTGCCGCTTTTATGCATTTCGAAACGTGTCCTTTCGAAACGTTGAGGCTTGCTGAGAGATCCGACTGCGAGTCCCAGATCTTCGCTTGCAACAAAGCGAGATAGAAACGGCCACGCGCGACGAGCGGAGCATTTTCACTTTGCATACTGAGATGGAGTTCTGTCGCGCGCTCGCGGCGCTCCTCGATCTTTTCGGAAATGGCTTCTTTCATGGGGGCGTTATCTCGGGTCGTGTATCGCAAAGATGCACGATCCAATGCACAGTCAAGAAATCGGGTGCGGCTGAACATCGTTGCATGGCCGCGCCCACTGCCCGACGCGGAAACAATCGGATGGCCTTTATTGCAATTTCGGCAAAAAGACGGTCAACCGGTTGACCGTCTCCAGATCCAGAACATTCATAGAATCAACGGGCTGAGATCGAGCGCGTACAGAAACAAGTGAAACTTCCGCTCACGATTATCGCGGATCACGCGGTCCGCGAAGTCTCGAAAGCTACCTGATTTTCAACACCATTCCGGGTTAGGACGGTCAACCGGTTGACCGTCTTCCGCACAATTAGAGCCGAAGCAGGCCGTGGCAAAAAGGTGTCCAAAATCGAGTCTCTTTTGTATGAATGGCTTCCCATGCGCGCTGGTTCAATTGAGTCGGCCCAATTGGATCAACCGTCATGCGTCTCTTCCGCAGCAAAAAACAGATAGCCCTTTCGACCGCCCCTGGCGGCTACTCGGAAGAAGATCCCGAAAAGATCATCTTCGATAACGGCGCTCGCCTTGTCGTCGAGGCCAACCACTGGAAACTCTTCTGCTTCGTTCTCGCGTTCATCGCCGGGGCAGCAGTGCTCTCGCGTAACCCGGCACCTTCAGTTGTCCGCTCCTATGGCGTATCGGCTGACGCGGGCGGTCATCCGATCGTGCGCGAACTCACGGCGTACAAGCCAGACGACCAGGCGATCCGCACGTCACTCAAAGAGTCGGTCGAGCGCTGGTTCACGATCGAGCCCGTGTTGACCGACGACATCCAGACCTCGCGCATGGCCCGCAACATCAACGGCGTTAAGGCGCAGATGACGGGCAACGGTCGCAACCAGTTCGCAGACTGGGTCAAGACCGACGCGCCGTTTCAGGCCATCACGGCGAATCCCAAGCTCGTGCGTGAAGTGAAGGTCACGAACGTGGCGCTCCTCGAAGACTCGACAGCGGTTGTCGAATTCACGACCAGCGCGACGCAGACGCCGACCGACAAGCCGGTCGTTCAGAAATACGCGCTCACGTTCCGCTACCAGATCGTTCCACCCACGCAGGAAGAGGCGCTCGGGGCGAATCCGTTCGGCATCTTCTTCCCGTTGTGGACTATCCAGAAAACCCAATGATGATCGACTCTCGCAAGCTCGCCGTACTCGGTGCCGCTATCGCATGCATCGGTGCCAGCACCCCGGCGATTGCCGTAAAGAAGACTGCCGCTGTATCGACCGCTTCGCTGGATCTCGCCGACGCCGTCAACGATCCGATGAGCCCGATCAATCCGTACAACGTCGGCGTCGATCCGATCACCATGCCGGGTGACGCACGTATGGCGGTATTCACGTATAGCCGCGACCAGATCTATCGCCTCATGACCGCGCCGCTGAAGAACACCACGATCGAGCTCGCGCGCGGCGAGTCGCTTGTGACCGAGCCGGCGTTGGGGGACTCGATCCAGTGGATCATCGACACGGACGGCGCCAACCACGTATTCGTCAAACCGACGAAGCCCGGTCTCGTGAACACGATGCACCTGACGACCAATCAGCGCGAATACGACATGACGCTCGTGTCCTCGCCGATGGGTGGCCTCTTTTACCAGACCGTGCGGTTTAACTATCCGACATCGCTCGTTGCGAAGGTCCGTGCACGCGCCGACGCGGCGGGGGATCCGGACGCAGGTGAGGGCGGGCGCGCAATGCCAGACTCCGGCCCGATCGGTGTGTCGCCCGACAAGCTGAATTTTGACTACAAGGTGTCGGGTTCGGCTGCGTTCAAGCCGGAGACGGTGTTTGACGATGGCAAGTCGGTGTGGATGCGGCTGCCGGTGAACGCGCCGTTCGCGGTGCCGATCGTCAAGGACCACGGCGACATCGTCAGTCCCAATTTCATCCGCCGCGGCCAGTACATCGTCGTGCAGGAAATGGCCGATGAAATCGTGCTGCGCGCAGCGGACGACAAGGTGACCATCACGCGTGGTCGTCCCGGCCCGTTCGGCTTCTAAGAGCGTTCTCCATGGCCAAGCAGAACGCACAAACGTCGAACGATCAGGCGGAAATCGTCAAGGGCAAGTCGCCGCGTAACGCACTGATCAGCGCGGGCATTGTCGCGGGCCTTGTCATAGGCGCGCTCGGCTTTTACTACCAGGTCAAGGCCAGTCATCAGGCCGACGAAGAAGTGCAGTTGCAGAAGAAGGCGAAGACCGCAGAGGTCGTCGACAAGACGAACAGCACTGAAGATGTCGAAAAGATCATCCACGACCAGCAGTCGGCGGCTCGCCGCGCGGCCGCGTCCGAAGCCCGCGTTGCCTCGGCGCCCATTGCGGCTGATGCCACCACGCGCACTAAGCCGGGACTGACCGTCGACAATTTTCTCGTCGACCAGGGCAGGAACGGAACCGAGTTGAAAGAGAAATTCAAGCAGGATGACATCTACACGTCGCCTATCTTTCGTCCCGGTGTGAAGATCAGGGCGAGCGGCAGGGCCGACGACAGCGTGCAGTGCTCGTTGGCAAATACCCCCAACCCCTCAACTGTCCACATACCGGGCAGCACGCCTCTAAGAAATGCCACCTTCGAGCGGTTCTGGGCAATGGGAGAACGCCTGATCTCGTAGCTGCCGTCTGCCGCGACCCGGATCACGGTGTCCGCGTTCGGACCCGGCTCGATCGCGCCGCTCCAGTTCTTCGTCTCGATCACAAACAGTCCAAACGGCGTGATGGCAAGGTGGTCGACTTCGGCGGTCGGAAAGGGCGAGCCCGGCGCGTGGTGCAGAAGAATGGGCGTTGCGTGAAGGTGGAAGTCATCGCCGCAGAGCCATTGCAGGGTGCGCTGCAATTCCGCGTGAACGGCGGCTTCGCCCGCGTCACCCGCCGCCTGTCTGCTGGTACGGGGAGCCGGGAATCTGGACGTGCGGGTATTTAACTTGCGCCGGGTGGAGCGCCAGGCGAGAACAGCAACCGCGACAAAGCAAAGGAGGGTAGACATGGCGGGCATCTGTGGTTGAGATGTCTTGAGTCTGCCAGGCAATTTGCGAAGTCAAGTCGCGGAGATTGCGAGAGCAATCACTACAATTCAAGCGCTTTCTGTCGATGAGCTTTCAGCGAGCCTGAGAAAGCTATAGGTTTTTGTCGAGCATTCCGGGTTAAGACGGTCAACCGGTTTCCCGTCTACGCACGACGAGCCGACACGCGCACTGCGTAAGCTGCATCGCTTTGGCGAGCATTCGGGAATTACGCGCGACGTGTGCGCGCTAACCTGTGGCTACCCCCCGCGTCTTCAGACGCATCGAACACGCGTGAGCGAGCACTCGCGCGTCCCTTCTGTCGCTTTCCCATCAGTTCCCTGTTCCATGCCGGTGAAAGCTTTTTCGTGTTCGTCCCCCCGGGCGCACACGAAAGCGCTTTGCGCCGGTTTTCCCTGCTCGTCAGAGCATCGAAACCACCGGACGTTGTCCGGACATTCCCCTGTGCAGGAGATTTTTCTGGAGAGAAAAATGCTGAAGCATCTTTTCAAAGACGCCATCAAATCACCGGTCAAGCTGTTCCTCCTGTGTTTTGTGGTGTACATGGCAGCCGCGTCGTTTCTCGTTGCGGCGTTTCTTTTTCTGCTCGGCGCGCGCTGGCTGCACAAACAGATGATGTTGAAGGCGAAGGCCCTGGAAGCTGCCGAAGTCGAAGCCAGCAAGGCTGAAGTTGCGAAAGCCGCTGAAGCCGTAACCGTCGTCGCTACACCGGTCGACGTCAAGGCAACCCCAGCTCCAGCATCGGCAAATGCCGCGAATGATGCGAGTGTCGAAGCCGCACCCGCCCCGCAGTACGCGAAGTCGGCCGTCGTTCTTCCCTTCAAAACAGCCACCCGCTAACGCGGGACTGTCTTAACCCGTTGCCGCCGTGAATCTCACGGCGGCAACGCCTCTACCCTTGCCGGGAATCCATTCCCGGGCACGGGCTATGAGATTGCCGGCCTCACCGGAGCAATCTCATGAACACTCATGTGGCTGCCTGGCAGCTCGACATGTTCGACGAATCCTCGCCGGTTCACATCCTCATCCCCAAGCCAGACCCATTGCCCGATCCACATCTGTGGAGCGAGTCGGTGCGCGACAAAATGGTCGATGCATTGATATCGCGGGCACGCGATAGTCGCCGCGGCGACAAGATGCCTGAATCGCTGATGGACTGCGCATACCTGATCTCCGACCGGCTTCGAAACAAAAAGATCGATGCCACGGACTACGGCGCGACGCTCGGCTGGATCATGGGCTATTGGGACGGTGCGGTTCCGTACGTGCACGTGTGCGAAGTCAGCGGAACGAAAGTCCGGTTTCTCCGCGATTTCATCCTGGACACGCCACTACTCGCCTGCGACCTGCGCGAGCTTCAGCGCGCAGTTTTCGGCAGCTTGTTGTAGGAGAGAACATGGCAAGCGCAGCAGCTTTCTTCACCCGCGTTCTCGCGGATATCTTCCCGGGCAAACCGGCCGCTACTTCCACCACGTTTCCCCCACCCGCATCTGCCGCAACCGCGTCAGCCCCATCGGCAACCGCGATGGACTCAAGCGCGACTTCGTCCGCGTCACCCCGTGTGATCGGGCAGGGCGCCGAGAATGAAACGCACATGACAATTGCTGGCGTTCCCACGCTGTTTGTCGACGAGGGAGACTGCATCGTGCAGTTCGAACCTGCGTTCGATGAACAGACTCAGGAAACCAGCTTCGGCCTGAAGATCCTCCCGGATCTCGCGCCGCACTGGAGCCAGAAAGTCGTGCATCGGTGTCCCCTGAAGGAAGCGATTGTTATCGCGATCCGCGGTGCAGGGCGGCCGACCACCAAGGCAGCGCCCGACCCGTCAACACCCGCGGCCGCAAGCCGCACGGTGATCGAGTCGAGCCGCGTAGCTGACGTTGGGCCGCAGGCAATTTCCGAACAGTCGCGTTCGCGCTTGCATTATGAAGCGGGAGACTCGAGTCCGGTAACCGGTCGCATCCTGTCGTGGGGCGAGGAGAAATTCCCGCGCCGCAATGGCGACGGTCTGCGCTTCTACACGTCGTTCGCAGTTCATATCCTCAGCACGACGGGCGAGCGGACCTTGCAAGGCGAAGGCCTGAAAGACGCGATCGCCGAATCCCGTTGCGAAATCGGCAACGTCGTTTCCGTTCGGCGTCTACGCAAAATCAAAGTACAGGCGTTTGACTCAACGGGCGCCCCGAAGATGCGCGAAGGCAAACCGGTCATGTGGGACAAGTGGCTCTGGTCAATTACCAAGTAAAGGAGTTTTAGATGGCATCTGTTAACAAGGTCATCCTCGTCGGCAATCTCGGCGCGGACCCCGAAGTGCGTTATCTGCCCAGCGGTGACGCTGTGGCCAACATCCGGCTCGCAACAACCGATCGTTACAAGGACAAGACATCGGGCGAGATGAAAGAAGCAACCGAATGGCATCGCGTGTCGTTCTTTGGCCGCCTCGCTGAGATCGTCAACGAGTATCTGAAGAAAGGCTCGTCGGTCTACATCGAAGGGCGCATCCGCACACGCAAGTGGCAGGCGCAGGACGGCACTGACCGTTACTCGACTGAGATCGTTGCGGAACAGATGCAGATGCTCGGCGGCCGCGGCGGTGGAAGCGAGCGCGATGACAGCGAAGGTGGCTCCGATCGCTCGGGTCGCAATCGTTCTTCGCAACCCCTGTCTGCACCTTCGGGCGCTGGCCGACCGGCTGCACAGCCCCAGCAAAACGTCGCTGGAGGAGGTGCACCGCGTGGAGGAGGTTTCGACGAAATGGACGACGACATACCGTTCTGAGGTCTCGTCTGATCCCGTATCGGCTCACCTCGACTCCTGTAAATCCTCACCATCGTTGATGCAACACACCTTCGGGTGTGTTGCTCGACATCTTCTACCGCGCACCCCCGCGCCAAATCCAGCCGGCCCGTCTGCTGAAAAAAGCTGTCCGCCCAATGCGCGCCGACAGCTTTTTTGAGCACGCGTTTTCACGCCTGTCTCAGGCATCGACCTAACCCACTTCCATACAAAGGAGCGTGACCCATGAATGTGAAGGACCTGAAGCTCACGCCGGCACAGTGGCTCTCGCTATTCCAGAAGTATGGAGTGCCCGAGAGTTCGCTCACCGGTCGAGCTGCACCGTGTCCGATGTGCGGCGGCTCTGACCGCTTCACCTATGACAACAAGCACGGCCGCGGTGACTGGATCTGCCGTCGTTGCAATGACGGTGATCCTAAAGCCGGTGACGGACTTGAAATGATCTGTCGCGTGAGCGGCATGACATTTCGGGAGTTGATGTGCGAACTCGACGGTGGATCGTTGAGCGATGCATTCGCGAAAGCGAAGTCGTCGCCACGTTCAACGCCTGCGCCCGCGCGTAAGCGCAGACCCGATCGCGCGTACCTCGAGAAGCGGCTCACCTCGATGCTGGAGCGGTCACAGCCGCTGGCAGCTGGCGATCTGGCGATGCAATACCTTGAGGCGCGGATTCCGGGCCTCAAGGTTGCGCCGTCCAGAGCGTTGCGTCTGGCAATGCTTGACTACCGGCACGATCATCGCGTGATCGGCACGTGGCCCGGCATCATCGCGCGCTACGAGCTGCCCGATGGTCGGCTGGGCACGCTGCATCGAACGTTTCTGGATCGCTCGAAGCCTGCAAAGGCCACGATCGTGTCCAGCGACGGCGAGATCCTCGACTCGAAACTGAACGACATGACGCTTAACCCGCTTGCGGGCGGAGCCGTCCGACTGATGGAGCCAGTGAACGGCGAGATCGGTGTTGGGGAGGGGCTTGAAACGGTCTACGCCGCGCACATGATTTTTGGCGTGCCGGTCTGGTACTGCCTGAACTGCGTTCAGTTAAAGCAGTTCGTGGTGCCTGAAGGCCTGGGTATCCACACCGTTCACATTTTCGTTGATTTTGATGAAGTCGACCCGAAGACCCGCAAGTCGGTCGGTGTTGTCGCGGGAGTCGATCTCGCAAAACGTCTGCGTGCCGAAGGCTACACCGCAATCATTCACCGACCGAAGAAACGCGGTACTGACTTCGCAGATGAGTGGGGCGAACGCATTCAAGCAAAAGAGGACGTAAGGCAGGCAAAGCGTCCGTCGCAACAGGTCGCGCAATTGGCGGCTGCTGTCTGAAAAATTCCGACTCGCGCCGGTAACTCTTTAATCTGCCCGGTGGGGACATTTCCCCATCGGGAATATCGCATCGGGCTTTTTTCTTTGGAGAAGGAAATGAGCTCTTTTCGTGTACTGGTTGGCAGGTTCGAGATTGCGGGGACGACGGGCGCTGCTGGCGGCCGTCAACCTGCACAGAAGTCGGACGCAGTTGCGTTCGACGTGATCGACCGCAAAGGCGAGGGCAGTGCGCAGTATCTCTGCCGCGACCAACCGTTCGACGCAGCGTGGGATTTTTGCACACGTCGCATCGCGATTGTCGGGACTGCGAGGCCTCATTAACACCCCTGAAACGACAACGGCATCCGAAAGGATGCCGTTTTTTTTCGTCCATCGGTTTTTGGTCCTAGTAATTCATCCGCAGCCAGATCGCCAGAATGATCGCGAGGGGCTTCCACAACCGCCACACGCCCGTCGCCCACAAAAGGCCGAACAAGGCACTCATCAGGAACGCGAAGCCAAGGTCCTCGGAGTAAGGCCTCAGTTTCACGCCCACCACAAAGCTGCCCAGGAACATCATCACCAGCAGGATGCGGCGCACGACGAACGGCAGGCGGTTAAATGCCCGGTAATACGGGACCAGCCGGTCGAGTGCATCCATCATTCCTTCTCCTTCAGTTTCTCCGTACAGGCAAACGCTACGTCACCTGCAAACCAGCCCGCGATGCAGACCGCGATGAACGTCGCGAGACCCAGCCAGTTGCGGGGCTCATGCACGACTTCCGACAGATGACCATGCAATACCGCCTGAATGACTCCTAGCACCTCTGACATACATCCTCCTTGTTTGTGTACCAGTGCATAACGCGTCGCGTCCTGAACACCGGTATGACTCATCTTCGCATCTGCACCGCGAAGTCAAGCTCGCGTCAATAGAACGCTGCGAACTGATCTCCGATGGCGTCAGGATCGAACGCATCGATCGTCGCCTCGTTGGAAACGGTCGGACGGCCTGACGCGACGTAATCTGCCGAAGCGATGCGCGCGGGTGCTCGTACACCGTCCCGAGATTCAACTCCCGAAGGGGCCGCATGCCACGCTGAGTCGGATTGCGCCGCAGACGTGAAACGCGCACCTGTGGTTCGATAGTCTTCCGATGCCCGTAACGCCGATTCGGCCAGCGAGCGCAGGAGCGCCGCGCGCTCGCGGGCCGAACCGGCGGCAGTGAGCCGCGCATGCAGGAGTGGCGTGGTCACCGCATCGATGACCAGCTTCATGTCAAATTTCTCGCTCATGCTTTCGCAGTCGCACGTTCCCGTGCGAGGCCCGCTTCGCCCACGACCAGGAAGCCCTTTGCGTTGGCAAGACACGGCGCGTCGATCACTTCAAGCGTCACACGCGGGAACGCCTTGCGGATCGCGGAGGCGTAGAGCGCGGCCCCGCCACCCGAGATAATGATCGAGCGAACGTTCGTGAGCTGGCCGACGTTGTTCTGCATTTCTTTCACCACGCCCGCGATCAGGGGCTGCGACTTTTCCAAATACGGATCGAGGTCAATGTCGGAGCCGTAGAAGAAGAAAGGCGAGCGCTCGCGCAGTGCCTTGTCGATCCGTTCAAGATCGTCAATCTGTTCGTCCTGGTCGCGGGCGAGGAGCGCAGCGATACGCTGATAGACCTGCGATGCGCCGCCAGGGATGCCGCCGCTGCGCTTGTCGTCCATCGTGAAGCCGTTGGCGTACACCCAGTCAGTGGTGAAGTAGCCGACGTCAACGACCAGATGAGCGCTGTCGCGACCAAACTCTTTCTGCCGGTTGCCGGAAGCGGATACACCATGACGGAAGTGCTTGCGCATCATCCGGTGCAGATACGAGTCTTCGAGCCACTGGTCACTTTTGAGCAGTGTGTAGAGCCGCTTGCGCTCGGTAGCATCTGAAGTCCGCTTCGCGACGGCCTGGCGCACCTTCGCGCAGGCAGCCGCCTTGTACGTCAAAATGTCGTTGACGGCATCCTTTGTGGTTTCGGCGCGGATCGTACCGTCCACCGCGAGCCCGGCATACCAGCCGGCAGCCGTCACTTCCTTGCGAATGTCAGCCGCACTCTTGCCGACGTTCCTCAGCGCACCAAAGCGACGCCAGAGGTCGGCGCGCACGAACGCCATCGCGTCGCACACCGCGCCAAGCGCAGGCAGCGAGGATGGCGTTGCGTACAGCGTGCGGGTAACGGTTGTCATTGCAAGATTTCCTTCGACTCCTTGCTTCCGGGGAAGTCTTCCTTGATCTGCTTCCTGTATTTACGCATCCCGTACAGGCGACACGAGAACGTATGCACGATAGCGAGCAGGTCCTCTACCATTTCCTGCTCGGGCGACAGCGACTCCTGATTGGCCACGACGATTTCGCAGCCGTGCTCACGGGCAAGATGGTCCAGCAGGTCGAATCCAAAGCGAACGAGGCGATCCTTGTGAGCGATTAACACCCGCTCGATCTCGCCGCGCTGGATGCGCTCAATCAGATTGAGGAAGCGCTTGCGCTTGAAGTTCATGCCGCCTCCGACTTCCTGAATCCACTCGTCAACGGCGATAGCACCAGCACGACAATACTGCTCCATCGCTCCAACCTGAGAAGCCAGGTCGTCACGCTGGACCGCGCTACTGACACGGCAGTACACAACGGTCAGGCGCTTCTCAGGTGTGCCGCCGAGCAACGCTCGAACGTCGGACTCGTCAAAGTACCGATGCCCTGACGGCAAGCGCTTCGCGTTATTGCTCCCGTTGGGCGTGCTCTCCCGTCTCTCGTGAGGGAAGCACGATGTACAACAAGCTCGTACAAAACTTTAAAGACGCCCAGGTCGCGGCCGCCGCGGCATACCTCCGGGCCGTTCACTTCGCAGCCAACTATCCGAAGTACGGGATGGAAGGTGTCGCGAAGCTGTCCGGTCTGACGAGCAAGCAGCGAGCGGCGATCGACCGGATGCGGGAGATCGCCGCGGAAGGCAAACAGGCGATCCTGTTCGCTGAAAACCCGGGTGTCCTCAACCTGATTGCGCGCGAGATGAAATCCGATGGCGTCGACACCGTTCTGTTTCACGGTGAAATCCCCATCAAGAAGCGTGTTGCCGAGAAGGACCGTCGGTTCTTGACGGGCCTGTCGACCGGCCTTCTGGCCACGAAGTCATCGGGCCGGGCGGGCTACAACCTGCCCAATGCGGACTACGTCCTGTTTTACGACCGGTCGTGGACGTGGCGCATCGAGTATCAGGCGATGCGGCGCGCGCTGCGCTGGAACCGCAAGGGCGTCTTGCAGGTGGAGTACTTCCACCTGCCCGGTAGCGTCGACGAGTATCAGGACCAGATGGTCGCGCACAAACGCGATTCCATGCAGGCGGGACTGGACTGGGCGACGCCGGAACTGGAAGACGAGACGTTCCTGCACATGGATTCGCTGCTCGATCGCTTCGTTGAGGATCTGGCGAGTCTGCACGATCAATCCACCGCAGACATGCGGAAACTTTTAAAGGAAGCAGCATGAAAGAGTCGAACGTCACTGTGACGGTGGGCGACGGCGTCGTGACCGTGAAGCGCGAGGGTACGCGTAAGGCGGTCGTCGCGAGGGTGCTCGGTCAGGTCGAACGCGAGGGCGTCGAGTTGCTGTGTCTCGACCGGCTCGTGCACGAAAGCCACGAACGCAGCTTTGTCGGCTGGCAGGTGTCCGGTGCAGTCACCACGATGCTGTCGCGGCCAGTCGGGCAGGGCGGATCCCAAATTGCCTGATGAGGCTGGCCGCTTCGGCGGCCACCGTTCCTTAAACACAGCCCGGCTAAACCACCGGGCTTTTTTTTTGGTATTCGGATTCTTCGGTTGACGCCTGCATCGGGTATTGCAGCGCAAGAAGTCGGCGACTTATACAGCTTCAGGGCGTCAGGCCGAAGCCGACCCGTTGCGGACGATGATCGGGAGGCCACGTCAACGGCAGCTTCCAGGGTGCAACGGCCATCCTCGCCTACGTGCTGGCCGACCTTTGAAGCCTCCGCAGGCATTCGCTACACGGTGCGAGCGCATTATTCGCACCGCACGATTCTGAATGCGCCTGTCATTTTGTCCGAAATCTTCTCTCGCTCAGTGGCGCCGCGCAGGCCGGCGACCACGACGGCCTTTGCTCGAACGCAACGCTAAAGGGACCGTTTGGGTTTATCGGTCACGGAGAGATTCTTGGATTGAAAACTGCCGATGGTGTGTTGCATCCGTACGACGCCCCGTCGATCCTCGATGACGTCGCCCTGGTGACGTTCGACGGTACGGGCGGATTTCAACGCACCGACTTCGGCATGATCGGCGGGTTGCCGAAAGGGGGAAAGACGACATTCAATTCGGCCCAGCACGGCCTCTACACGGTGAACTCCGATTGCACCGGCACCATGCAAATCTTTTATGACGCCGGCGGAGCCGTGCCAGCCGGCGTCGAAACTGATCTGAACATCGTCGTCGCAGCCGACGGGACGCTCATCGAATCCGTTGTCTACAGGGCGGTCACCGTGTCAGGCGCTGCCAAGGACGGTACAACGTGTCCAAAGAATTGCGAGCAAGGTGTGCAAGAGTACTTTGAGGGGAAAAAGGTCGTGGTCTCTGGCTTCCGCGAGTCGAGCCACTGATGGGTTCACGTCGCGAAGGTTTGCAGGCTCCCGGTCCTTTAATTCCCGCGCCTCCAGCCTGACGATTGGATCGCGATACGGGGGGCGCCGGTGCCCGTGATGCTGGCGGACATCGACGCCATTAACATGATCGTGGTGGCACGGGGAGGCGAGCGTCGATCGATATGATCGCGAGCGTAAGTCGCTTGTTTGGGGTGGAGCGGACGTCCGAACGTCCGCGTGACGGTCTGGTTGAACGTCTCTGGCTGGCCGGACTGAGACCTTGCTGCTCTGCGTCCCTGCCAGCCTGCGCGGCCGGTTTTCGCCGGTGACACAATGATTTCGCGTCTCGAAACCCTTGTTCCGCGAGGCTGAACCGGCATGGACATGCGTTATCCGGTCTACGGCACCGGGCTGTCGACCGCGCCCGCTTTCATGCTGCCTTGCGATGACGGGCCCTTGCGGAACTGCGCATAAGGCACACCCCGCTCCGGATGCGCAGTAGTTTCATCGATGACGCTCTCGACATCGGGAACCTCGCGTAGCGCGGCCATGAACGGCGCCACCGGAAAGTCCGGTGCCACGCAGCCTTGGACCAGCACCCAACGCTGCCACACCGTCACCCACAAGGTACTCTGCCGCCACCCCGGCAGGTTGGCCGACAGCCATTGCAGCCGGCGGTGCGTGCTGTCGGCAATCTCCTCGTCGTAAGCGAAGGCGTTCGGCAGGCGGCAGCGCCCTTCCAGCCAACAGTGATTGCCGTGCTCGATGCGGTGATGCGATTCGCGCTTCCACTCGGCTTCATTCACGCGCGGGCCGGCGGGCTCCGGGCAGTTGGGAATCGCAGAGGAGGCCTGGAAGAACGGGTCATGACCGCGGTTCTGCAGGTCGTCCTCGGCATGCGTGCTGGGCGTCACCAGCATCAGCGCGCACAGCATGCAGCGGTAGTCGATCGTCATCGATGTCCTCCTGAGCCCGGCTTGATGCGAGGAGCCCCCCGTAGCATTCCGCTCCCGAAGGGCCAAGTCCTGCCATGTCTCCATATCTGGTTTTACTCGAAATCCACACCGGCAGGCGCCACCGCGATCACCGGACTTGTCCGGTCCGGCCAGCTGACTCAACTGCCTAACCGTCCACGGTGCCGGGTCATCCCCATCATGAGGTTGACCCGCTTCGACGGACAGATTTGCAGTTGCGATCGATGTGCGGTTTAGCCTCCATTGAGCGATGAGTCGCGGGTTGTCCACCGTCG
>NZ_JBNDMO010000048.1:0-30484 GCF_050436625.1 Paraburkholderia sp. GAS334
CGACGGTGGACAACCCGCGACTCATCGCTCAATGGAGGCTAAACCGCACATCGATCGCAACTGCAAATCTGTCCGTCGAAGCGGGTCAACCTCAGTAACGCTGAGCTCAAGCGCGCGGGCCTCATTCCACATCGTGTGATCCGGGCCAAACTTGATGCGCTTTTTGTTTTCCAACCGATGTTTTCGGCAATGAAAAACGAAGCTTTAGCGGTGCGGTTTCGGCGGCAGCAATGGTCAACGTCAGGAAGCTGGCAGGTCTGGCCGGCAATCAACGGTGAGGCGTAGCATGGATCCGAGCGGGTCCATAGTCTGAACCGGCTGCCGCCTGAACTGCTTCTTCTGCGCCTATGGCAGCTCGTGCGCGTTCGGCAAGCAGCTAGGCTGCTGGAGAACACTATGGAAGAGGAAAGGCAATGAACCTCAAGCTGGCCGAGTTTGCCGAAAAGGCCGGCAACACCATGGCGAGCAGTGTCCGACCCCGGTACTTCAGCGCCCAGGATATGGCCGGCCCGCGCGGTCGAATCCAAGCTTTTGTCACCGTGGTTGACCTGTGCCTTACCACGACGGGAAAGTGTCCGGAAACAACTTCATGCGGCGAGACCGCCGGACGGATCATCCTTGGTCTGATGTGGACCGTGTCCAGCGTCGGCGCGAACAATCGCGGGCTGCAATTTCTCACGGCCTCGGCGACGGGACTATTCCTCCGGATTGCCGCGATGGTGAGCGACGATCTTTCGGCCAGCCGCATCTGCCCATATAACGAACTTGCCTTAAGCAGTCTTGAATTCGACGTAAGCTTAGGTATTCGACGAGGCAACGAGGAGACTTCTGCTTGTCATGAAGCAAACAACATCGACCCGGGATCACGGGTTACGCTGCCAACCGATGAGCGTTGCTTTCACCAATGGCGGGCTGAATCCAGTGCAGGAATTCGGGCTCGTGATACCGACAGGTAGCACCGTTGTGCAGGCTGCGGGTTGCGACGACTTCGGAATGAGTCACTCCATCCTGATAAGTGCACCATTTGTCGCAGTTATTCCGGCTGGGGCGCAGTTGGCCACGATCGCTGACAACGATCCCAAGGGATGGGTTATCGCACTCAAAAGGGGCGTACTTGGGCAAGTCTCGCAAGAAGCGTTTGTCGCGGTCCCGACATGGTCTAGGTTTTGGGATCCGTTCCTGCGTGAGGCCGTGGACACATTGGACGCTTTGCATCATGCGGAGCTCATCGACGCTGCCTGCGCCAATGCTTTCGCCGATGTCATCTCGGTGCACATCGCTCTCCACTACGGGCACTGTGCTGGTGCGGCCGAGCCGGACACGCCTCTTACGCGTCAAATGCTGACTCGCGTTCAAGCCTTCGTTCATGAGCACATAGCCGAGACCATTTTGGTCGAGCAACTCGCAGTGCTGGTGCACATGGGTACATCAAACTTTGCACGCGCTTTCAAAACGGTGACAGGCAACCCGCCCCATCTGTACGTGACACTCGAACGAGTGAAATTTGCCAGGACGATGTTGTGCCAGGAGACCCTTCCCTTGGTTGACGTTGGCGCGCGCGCGGGGTTTCAGACTCAGCAGCATTTCACCGAAGTGTTTCATCGATATACCGGTGTGACGCCGCGCGCATACCGGCTTGCCCACCGTAACGTCGGTAGCTGACTAATTTGGCGAAGTTGCGAGCAAAACGACGACCCCGGACTCCCGCGCTGGCGATTAAACCAGAGCGACAAGAGTTTCTCGAACCAGATACTGGCCCCGGGAGTTGATCAGAACAAGATTACACGTCTGGCAGGAGCTGGGAAGAACTGCGTGCGTAACTGGAGGGGGCTACGCAGGATGTAATAAGCGTCGACGGGCTTGTGAGGGCGTTCACGTACAACCGACACGTACGATCTACGATCGGTCCCGGCAACGAAGGCCGAAGCCCGCTCGCTTCCCCGGTGCGCCCCGCCGTGTCTTGCGGGAGCAGCGCATAATGTTGAAATACTTTTGTCAGGATGATGGAGGTAGATATGGCTACGTTTGCATGGACGGCGTCCGGATTAACCCTGCAACTGGCCGTGTCACGCATGTGCGCTGGGCTCTCATCGACTCGAAGACACATGGCTGGCTCTCTTCCAGCGCGGTTGTCGAGGTGGCCGAAGTTGTCATAGAGATGTATGCGGGAGACGTTCGTGAGAGCGCTGCAGGACACGATGTGGTACAGCGTTCGGGAATCGACCTCGCGCAGGGATACCGGTATGGGAAATCGTAGCGAAGGGCCTCGCGCTCGAAACCTTCGTGTCGAAGGTCGAACCGGAAGCGGGATCCGGGTCTCGCGTGGCCGTCGACGACGTTCGCTAAAGCGGCGATTTCGCTGTCATCGCGCGGCAGCCCGAGTCAATCGCCCCGCTGCGCACCTTCGCTGGATCGTGTTTCCTGCTGCCGCTGTGCATACATGGTCCGGTCGAGTTCGGCGTCCGCCGCCGTGGTCGCGTCGACCGGATCGTCGCGCTGCCGCATCAGCCAGTAGACGCTCCCCAGCGCCACCAGCGCAAACGCAAGCGCCGCGATCTGCGCGGGTGCGCTGGCCGGATCGAGAATGATGAATTTGCGGGCGATGGCAAGCAGCGCAACGAGAACCACCGTCTTGACCTGAACGATATGATCGCGCCGCGCCATCACGCGCGTAATCGAATGTTTGAATTCCATTGCGATCAACAACGTCATGACCATGCCGAAGACCGTTTGAAACACTGCGTGATCGAGCGGGTTCAGCGCGTCCGAAACCAGCAATGCAGTAACCGCGTGGATCAATTGCCAAAGCGACACGAGAATGATGACGGAGATCACTAGGCTCAGCACATGCGCGACAAGCTGTTCGAAGCGTTCATAAAAGGTGAGTACGTCCCACTGCAGACGCAGCGCATCGAAATCCCTGCGCAGCCAGCTTTTCTTTCTGTCCATGATTTGGCTCCCGGGCGGCCGCCGATACGCCGCGCGCACACAGCGGGTGCGGATTGCACATGCGTCGCGCGAAGGTCAGTTGACGATGTGGCAGCTCATGCGCCACGGTCTTTCGGGTTCATGCTGTTTCTTTGCAGATAGCTGCTTGAAAACGCAACGGGCGGACGTCATTGTCGAACGTTATAAGTCACGCCGCCTGCGCACACCGTCCGGATTGGCGAATGCGCCATTTTTCTATTCGCGGGGCAGGGGCACGGGCTGTCACAAAACACGTACTAAGCTTGGAGTAGGAGTGGAAAAAACGCTGAGTGCGTCGACCGGTCGGCTGGCATACGTCCTGACATCTACCTGCTGGTACCGGCCGACAGGACAGCCGTAGAAGCAAGCAGCCGTGACGCAACCGGCAAATGTAACCACGTCACCGTTAGTGTACCGTGTACCGCCTTTCGTTTCAGCCACCGCACAATTAGCCGCGCCCAGGGGACGATCCGCAAGGGCTCGTCATCACGATCGATTCGCACACGCTCAAAAGCAAATCGCGACAGGGTTTTCGGATCGACGGCCCGTGAGTTGCCACTATGGTTCCAGGCTTGGGATCCGTTCCTGCGCGCGGCGACCGACACGCTCATTTCGGTCTCGCAAACCGCCGCCGTGGAAGTCGGCTGCCTCGAGGACTTCGCCGACGTCATTGCCTCGCATGTCTCGTACCATTACAGCCGCAGCGCTCATGCGAGCGATCCCGAAATACTGATCGACCAGCATATACTGATGCGCATCAACATCCACATCAGCGAACATATTGCCGAGAACATTCAGGTTGAGCATCTCGCCGCGCTGGTGCATACGAGTCCGTCGCACTTCGCGTGTACATTCAAGAAAGCCACCGGTTCCCCACTCATTTTCATCTGACGACGGAGGGGCTGACGCTCGCCAAATCGATGCTGTCTTCGAGCCGGGTGCCGCTCGTTGACGTTGCGGCCCGCATGGGTTCCAGACCCAGCAGCATTTACCGAAGTATTTCATCGCTACACGGGAATGACTCCCCGCGCATTCCGCCTTGCCGCGCGAAGCGAATTGCCGGCATCCGGGAGGCGCACGCCAGGATTGCAGAATCCCGACAAGTCTTCGCAGGAATGAGAAAGAAGTCGCTTCTGTCGACGCGTAGGGTTGAATGCATGGCTTCAATGGCTCCGCCAGAGGCGAATACAGTTCATTGCTACGCGAGGCCTCACGATGCACGATCTGCTCGGACACGCGTGGTGGATGCTGGCGTTGGCTCTATCTGGTCTTACGCTTGCCTTTCTAGTCGCGCTGTACGTGGCCTACGCGACTATCAGCGGCATCAGCGCAATCAGCGGGGCCATCCGTCATGGTCATGACAAATGGGGCTGGTGGGCGCCACTGCTGCTGGGATTGTTCAGCGTCGTCGCCGGTGTGATTGCGATCTTCCTGCCGGCCGTCACCGCCCTAGTGCTCGTCATTGTGAGGCGCGTCAACGCCATCGCGGCAGGCGTGTTCGATCTCGTTACCGTCACCCGGTCGCGTGGTCGCCTGCGCCGCGCCCGGTCGCTGTACGCAACCGGCACTATTTCGCTGGTATTCGGCGTGCTCGTGATCGCGTGGTCCGGCGCTGGCGCGCTTGCACTTGTTTGGATGATCGGTGCGTACGCCATTTTCAGCGGTGCCTTGCTACATCTGCTCACCGATCTGATCCGGGATCCGTTCGGCGGCCTGGGCCGCTGGAACAGTGGTTCGGCGATTTCAATCCCAGCTGGTTTCAGCCGCGCATTCGACGTGGTCGACGACGGCGACGCCTTGCGTATCCTCGCCGAACTGCCGGGCCTGAGCTGCGACGACGTGAAGCTCGAAGTGATCAATGACATGCTGGTGCTGAGCGGCAACAAGCAGATCGAGTCTAAGGGCGAA
Source organism: Paraburkholderia sp. GAS334 (assembly GCF_050436625.1). Classification (NCBI taxonomy): domain Bacteria; kingdom Pseudomonadati; phylum Pseudomonadota; class Betaproteobacteria; order Burkholderiales; family Burkholderiaceae; genus Paraburkholderia; species Paraburkholderia sp. GAS334. The sequence continues at coordinate 4,876 of NZ_JBNDMO010000048.1, forward strand.
GAAAAAGGCTGTTACCGCGTGGAACGCGCGTTCGGGCAATTTCAGCGGGCGATTCCGTTGCGGTCCGGTGTCGACCTCGATCGTGTCGACACGCGCTTCGACAACGGCGTGCTGACCATACGCGTGCCCAAAGCGGGCGAGACAAAACAGACCGCAAAGCAGATCGAGATCAGGTGACCCGCGAGGTCTCGCCGCGAGAGATCGTGAAGCAGTGCGTCGGCGAGGCAGAAATATCCAGGATATGGACAGCCCAGTCGCCCACATCGCAACGCACAGCGCGTGGGCAGAACCTGAAGAGGAACATCATGGCCAAATGCAGTGTTTGCGGCAAACCGGCGACTACACAGATTACGATCACCGAGAACGGCCAGCGCCGCCAGTTAATGCTTTGCGACGAACATCACATGGAGTTCATGGCACGCCATCAGCGCAGCCTGTCGCCGCTCGAGTCGCTTTTCCACGGCGGGCTGTTCGAGCGCCTGTTCGACGAGGGATGGTCGCCATTCGAAAACGGCGGCACGGACTGGGAGCGGGCCGGGCGTTCCGCGCCTGGCCGCGCGTCGGCTTCGGCCGGGCCATCCGGTCCGTCTGAAGCAGCGGGCGGCCCCGACAGCGGCGGTGCGCGCCCTCGCCGACGCAGGCGTGCACGCGAGGCCGTCGACCTGCAAAGCTTTCTGAGCGAAAGCGGGCTCGACCGGCTGCAGGCGGCCGCGCAGAAAGCTGTCGAGTTCGGCAAGAACGAGGTCGACACGGAACATCTGCTGCTCGCGCTCGCCGATAACAACGTGGTCAACGAAATCCTGCGCGAGTTCAAGCTCGATGCCGACGATATCAAACGCACCATCGACCAGGACGCGCCGCGCGGTACGGCCAAAACCGATGGCGAGGAGCCCCGCATCGGCGTTTCGCCACGCGCAAAGAGCGCGCTCGAAAATGCACTCGTGGCGTCGCGCGAGCTCGACCACAGCTATGTCGGCCCGGAACACATCCTGATCGGTCTCGTCGAGGAAGGAGACGGTTTCGCCGGCGAGCTGCTGCGCAAACTCGGGCTGACGTCGCAATCGCTGCGTCAGAAAGCAGTGAAGGTGGTGGGCCAGGGCGCGGAAGACGGCAGCGTCGAAGGCCGCTCCTCCACCCCGACGCTCGATAAATACGCGCGCGATCTGAGCGAGCTGGCAAAGCGCGGCAAGCTCGATCCGGTGATCGGCCGCGACAAGGAAATCGAAACCACCATCGAAGTGCTCGCGCGGCGCCGCAAGAACAACCCGGTACTGATCGGCGAGCCGGGCGTCGGCAAGACGGCGATCGTCGAAGGTCTGGCGCAACGCATCGCGCAGGACCAGATCCCTGAAGTGCTGCGCGGCAAGCGCGTGGTCGAGCTGAACATCAACAGCGTGGTGGCGGGCGCGAAGTATCGGGGCGAATTCGAAGAGCGCGTCAAGCAGGTGCTCGACGAAATCGTCGCGAACCAGGACCGGCTGATCGTCTTCATCGACGAGCTCCATACGATCGTCGGTGCGGGCCAGGGCGGCGGCGAAGGCGGGCTCGATATCGGCAACGTGTTCAAGCCGGCGCTTGCGCGCGGCGAACTGCATCTGATCGGCGCAACCACGCTCAATGAATACCAGAAGTACATCGAAAAGGATTCGGCGCTTGAACGGCGCTTCCAGCCAGTGATGGTGCCCGAGCCGAGCGTCGAGGAAACGATCGATATCCTGCGCGGCCTGCGCGACCGGCTCGAGGCGCATCACAAGGTGAAGATCACCGAAGAGGCGATCACGGCCGCGGCGAAGCTGTCGGATCGCTATATTGCCGCCCGCTTCCTGCCTGACAAGGCCATCGACCTGCTCGACCAGGCCGCGGCACGCGTGCGCATTTCGTCGAACTCGCGACCGCAGGCTCTGCACGGTATCGAGGCCACTATCCGTCGTCTGCGTCAGGAGCAGGACTCGGCGAGCGCGGCCAAACAGTTCGACAAGGCGAAGGAACTGCAGGAGAAAATCACGGCCGAGCAAGCGCGTCTGAACGAGTCGACCGAGGCCTGGAAGAAGGAACGCGGCACCAGTTCGCAGGAAGTCGGGGCGGAAGACATCGCGCAGATAGTATCCTCGTTGACCGGCGTGCCGGTGTCCGAACTCACGGCCGAGGATCGCGAAAAGCTGCTGCGTCTGGAAGACCGTTTGAGGGAACGGGTTGTCGGCCAGGACGAAGCCGTAACGGCCGTATCAAAGGCCGTGCGACTTTCACGCGCGGGGTTGACGGAAGCTGGCAAGCCGATCGCCAGCTTCCTCTTTCTCGGACCGACAGGCGTTGGCAAGACCGAACTCGCGAAGGCGCTCGCCGCCGCGGTGTTCGGCGACGAGAACGCGCTCGTGCGCATCGACATGAGCGAATACTCGGAACGCCATACGGTGGCCCGTCTCGTCGGCGCACCTCCCGGCTATGTCGGCTACGAAGAAGGCGGCCAGCTGACCGAGCGCGTGCGGCGCCACCCCTACAGCGTCGTGCTGCTCGACGAGATCGAAAAGGCGCATTCCGAAGTGCACAACATCCTGCTGCAACTATTCGACGAGGGACGTCTGACGGACGGCAAGGGACGGCTCGTGGATTTCACCAACACCGTGATCATCGCCACCAGTAACATCGGCTCGCAGATGATTCAGGACAACATGAAGGCCGATTCGAAACAGCTGGACTATCCCGCGCTGCGCGACCGGCTGATGGAAATCCTGCGGCATCACTTCAAGCCGGAGTTCCTGAACCGTGTCGATGAAGTGGTTGTGTTCCATGCGCTCGGCAAGGAGCAGATCCGCCGGATCGTCGACCTGCAGCTTCAGCGCGTGAAGCGCACGGCGGCCGCGCAGAATATCGAGCTGTCGTTCGACGATGCACTGCGTGATCATCTGGCCACGGTTGGATACGATCCCGAGTTCGGCGCGCGGATGTTGAAGCGCAAGATCCGTCTGGAAGTGGAATCGGAACTCGCCGACTCGCTGTTACGAGGCGATGTGCGCAGCGGCGATGCCGTCGAAATCCGCTGGGATGCCGGCGAAAAGGCCGTACGTGTGAAGAAGCTGGGGGCGCCGGAATCGACCGGTGAAGAAGCCAGGAAAGCCGCCGAAACCTCGGCCTGAGGCTCGGAAACGACGGGTGCGACCGGTGGAATCAACGCCGCCGGTTGTACCCGTTTACAGTGCCACTTCTCCCGCGATCATCTCGTCGCGATAGCACCAGATCCACGATTCGCCCGGTTCGATGGAACGCACCAGTGGGTGGCCGGTCACGTGATAATGCGCGCTCGCATGGCGATCGGGCGACGAGTCGCAACAAGCTACATGACCGCACGACATGCAGAGCCGCAGATGCACCCAGGAGTGGCCGAGTTTCACGCAGTCCTCGCAATAGTGCTTCGTGGTCTGTAATACGCGGATTCCATCCAGATGCGTGCAGGTGGGAGTCATGGTCAGCTCCTGGTGATGAGATTGCGACAGAGAAAGCGGACGGCGCCTCACTCATGTGAGGCACATGAAGCACATCATGCGCGGCTCAGATAGCGGTGCACGAGCGCCACCGCCGTGGCTCCTTCGCCGACGGCGGCCGCCACGCGTTTGATCGAGCCGTGGCGGACATCGCCGGCGGCGAACACGCCGGGCAGGCTGGTTTCCAGATACAGCGGCTCGCGATCCAGCGGCCACTGCAGCTTCCGGTCCGTGTCGTGCAGGTCAGGGCCCGTCACGAGATAGCCGGCTTCATCGCGAGCCACGCCCACTTCTTTGGCCCAATCGGTCTGCGGCAGGCCGCCGATGCAAACGAAGAGCCAGTTCGTCTTCACGCGTCGCGCTTCGCCGCTGCGGCGATCGGTCAGCGTGATTTCGCGTAGCACGTCGTCGCCGTGCAATGCGGTAACGGTTGTGCAGGTCAGCACCTCGATGTTCGACGCGGATGAAATACGGTCGATCAGGTACTGCGACAGTGTGCTTTTCAGCGACGTGTCGCGCACCACCATCGTGACGTGATTGCAGTACTGGGAAAAATGCATCGCGGCCTGCCCCGCCGAATTGCCGCCACCCACGATGTATACGTGTTCGCCGCGGACCAGCGACGCCTCGCTCGCACCCGCGCCGTAGTACACACCTGCGCCGCTGAAGCGCGCTTCGTCTGGCAATTCGAGCAGCCGGTACGCGACTCCTGTCGCGCACACCGACGTGCGTGCCGTGATCCGCGAACCGTCTTCCAGATAGACGATACCGTTGCCCGTCGAGAAATCCGCGCGTACGCCGGCACGGGCCAGCAGGATTTCCGCGCCGAACCGGACTGCCTGAGCGCGGGCCCGCTCGGCGAGTTCCGTACCGCTGACACCGCCCGGAAACCCCAGGTAGTTCTCGATCTTCGAAGTGCTGCCGGCCTGCCCACCGACGGCCCAGCGCTCCACCAGCACGGTGCGCAATCCCTCGGATGCACCGTAGACCGCGGCGCTCAGACCGGCCGGCCCGGCGCCATAGATCGCGAGATCGTATTCCGAACGTGACGGGCTGCGGAACCAGCCGAGCTTTTCGGTGATCTGCCGGATGGTCGGACATTCGAGTCGCGTGCCGTCGTGAAACTCGCATACCGGCAGGCGCGAGTCGCGAAGGTGCTGCACGTGTGCCAGCTTCGCCGCCTCTTCATCGCTGCTGAGTTCGATCCACTCGAAGGGAATGTCGCAACGATGCAGGAAATCGCGGATCGCATAGCCTTCCGCCGACCGCATGCGTCCATAGATCTTGACCATGTGTGCCTCGCCCAAGTCTGTGTTCGGTCATGCGTGTGGTCAACCGTCAAGGGAATCCGCCGGCGCTTCGATCTTTTGCCGGATGAAGCGGCGGCCCCATTCGAAGCCGTCACGCACGGCTTCGGCCTCGGTTAACCATTCCGGCTGCACGGTCTCGGGACGAAACTCGGTCAACACATCCGAAGCCTTGCGTACGCTGACCTTCGCGCGCCATGCGCCGAATTCGTTCTGCTCCGGTTGCACCGCGATCTCGTAGCCTCGCCACGCAAGCGTGTGTGTCTGCATACGGTGTCCGACGTCTGCCGCGACGCCGCCTCGATTTATTGAACGCACTGGCCGGCGCACGTTCGTCTCAATCCGGCAGAACGAACTCCGTACGCATGTCCTCGATGACACGCCTGACCTGTCGAAGATAGTCGGCGCCGCTCTCATTGAGCGCGAGCATGTCCCAGTTCCGGCCGGAGGCATCGGGCGGATGCCGCTCGGGCAGCGGCACGCGGACTCGCAGATGGTGGGGGACGTCGGCTGAAAGCTGCTCGACGCGCCGTTGTGTTTCGTCGCGAATCTGTTCGGCCGTTTGAATGGACTTCGACATGGGCTTGCCCTCCATGAGTGGCGAACGTCGACATGGAGTCACGTCGCCCGAAAGTCTCGTGCGGAGATCACGCTACAGATGATTGAAGTCTAGTGCCTGTTGGGCTAAAGGTATAAGGCCGTTCGCCAATCCATTTGGCTATCGCATTCGGGCACCATCCGCACAAAATCCGCGTACAGGCATGCGCAGAAATCGGACGTCGATTCGGAGTCAGGTTCACGCTCGAGTGACTCACAACGCGGCGTCGCGCGGCGGTGCCCGATCGATGCGCATGAGAAGCGCCGTCGCCGCGCATGTCCTTTGAAAGGAGAAACACGATGAGTATGCGGTGATCGGCGCTACCGGCCGCAAGGGCCGCTTGGTGGCGGGAGAATTGCGTGGCGCGCGCATTCCATTTCACGCGCTCGTCCGCAACACGCGCACATCGACTATTTATCGGCACTCGGGCGAGAGTGGTGACCGCCGACCTGACGAAGGATTTCTCCGATGCGCTTGCCTGTTTGCATACGGTCATTTACACCGCGGGTCGGCCTAAACGGAAGGGGCGAACGAGGAACGGCTGATCGACCGGGATGCGATCCAGAAGGTCGCCGACTATTCGAAGGAACACGCGTGGGCCGCTTTGTCGTGATCAACACCCTGCTGGCGTATGCACCGGAACGTGCTCCCGAGGCGCTGCGCCACTATGCCCGCATGAAGTGCGAATCGGACGATTACCTGATCGCGAGCGGACTCGACTATCTGGTGCTGCGTCCCGGCACATTTTCGCCCCTGGCTCGCGGCAAGCTACCTGCACTGCTGTTGTCCGTGACGGTGCCGCCTGCCGCTCCAGTGGCCTGCGCCGCAAATGCGCTGCCGGTGAGGCCGAACATGAACGCCGCCGCGAGGGCCGAGGCGACAGCCATACGCTTGTTGCTGTGTGCTTTCATGGCATATCTCCTTACATCTGCACTCGAGAGACTGGAAAGAGGCGAACGGGCGTACGCGCTCCAGTTCGCCTGCCACGCCCTCTGACAAACAAATCGAAACACGCAGCGCGATAACGCGACTGCCTGAGCGAAACCCAGAATAGGAACGCCCGCGCGAAATTTCAAGGGGGTACGTTGGATGGCCCAGGGTAACGTCGCGCGAGCCTTGAAATCCGCTCTGTCGCCCTTATTCTCGGCGCGCATTGCGTTTTTTAACGAGGAGGCGAGTATGGATTTCGATGTGGAATGGCTGACGCTGGGCAAACACCGGGTGAGACTGCGCTCGACACGAGGTTTTCCGACGGAAACGTTGCGAACAGTTGCCGACGTGGCGCGTCTTGCGATCGAAAACAACTTGAGCGCTCGTGCGCGGCTCGTGGAAATCGTGTTTCGTGATCAGGACAAGGCGTATGACATCTTTGTCGGCACCACCGTCGCGGAAGACCGCCTTTGCGCCGCACAATTAGAGGTGGCGCTGGCTACCGTACTCGGCTTGCTGCCCGAGCAGCTGACGCTGACGGTGAACACAGTTGCGCAGGCCGAGGTCGACCTTAATTCTGGCGTCTATGAACGCCTGCTCGCCCAAAAGCTCGGCTCCGTGCCGCCGATTCAGTGAGCGAAACTCACAGCGTCCCGACAGCCTTCGCGCTGCTGCGACCAACCGGCGCACTCCCTTGAAATTTTGCGCGGGCGTTCCTATTCTGGGTTTCGCACAGGCAGTCGCGTTATCGCGCTGCGTGTTTCGATTTGTTTGTCAGAGGGCCTGGCAGGCGAACTGGAGCGCGTGCGCCCGTTCGCCTTCCTTTCATGTTTGAAAAGGAGGATACGACCATGAGTGATCTCTACTTCGGGAGCGACCTCTTCAGCGAGTTCAACCGCTTGCAGCGGCAGATCGATGAACTCTTCGGAGGCTTCCCGTCCAGCATCCGCTCCATCGGACACGGTGCTTTCCCGCAAGTCAACCTCGGCGTCACCGACGACACCATCGAGATCGTCGCATTCGCGCCCGGCATGAAGCCGGACGAACTCGATGTTTCGATCGACAAGGGCCTGTTGACGATCAGCGGCGAGCGCAAGTCAGCAACGCCCGACGGCGACAGCGACCGGAAGGTCTACGCCGGGGAGCGCTTCGCAGGCACCTTCCGGCGGGTCATCGAACTACCGCAGAACGCTAACCCTGACAAGGTGCAGGCGCGTTATGTGGACGGCTGTCTGTGCGTGACGGTGAGCAAGCACGAGTCGTCGAAGCCCCGGTCGATTACGGTCCAATGATTTGAGGAGAGAGCCATGAGCGATACCACTCAAGTTATCGAACGCGAACAGCCAACCAGCGTGACGCCGAGCACGCAGGCGAAGTCCGCGGAACGCAGGGCAACCATCGTGCCGGCCGTCGATGTCTTCGAGGACCGAACGGGCATCACGGTTGTGGCCGATCTACCCGGTGTTTCGAAGGACCGGCTCGATGTGAAGGTGCAGGACGGCAACCTCGTGATCGAGGCCGAGGCCCGCGTGCCGACACCCGACGGCTTGCGGCTGCGGCATGCCGAAATGCCGGCGCCCAGCTACTTCCGGGCCTTCACGCTGAGTCCGGACTTCGACACGGCAAAGATCGAAGCGAACCTGCAGGACGGCGTGCTGAAGCTGCGCATTCCGCGCAGTGAAAAGGCTCAGCCTCGTCGCATCGAGGTCAGGGTCGGGTAACCCGGAGCACACCATTACGACAATGAGGAAACCTGGTGGCGCGCCGCTGGGCGCCACCATTGCATTTCTGGGAGTTTGCAATGGAAAGCGTCACACAAGAGTCCTGGAAAGGGCATCAAATCAACATCCGTACCGTGCCGGTTCGATACATTCACACGCCGGTATCCGCCCCTGACGGCTATGTGGCGATCGTGCAGATCTGCATGAACGGCGACGTGCTGGCCGACTGGCACCTGCCGCGTTACGGCGAACGGTGGCGCAGTCAGCAGGAAGCTGAGCGCGAAGCGATGCAATACGCCGTTCAACTGATCAATCGTGGTGTATGGGGTGAATCGGCGCAAGCGTTGGGTTTGGCCGCGTAGCACGTTTGAGCGAGGTCGGACTTTTCCACGTGCACCGTACGTCAATCATCTTGCAATTTGTAGGAGGATGAAATGAACACTGATCTGAGCAAATGGAACCCGTTCAAATTCCTGCGCAAAACGCAAACCGAAAAAACCGGCGAGCAATCATCGCCCAGTGCACCAACGTCGAAGCACTGGCTGGCCGAGTGGCCCGATGTGTCCCGGTTCTTCTCATCGGACCCGTGGCGGGCGATGGGCGAGTTCCTGCACGATCCGTTCGCAGGCGTCAGCGGTCTTGACCGATGGTTCGGCGACTTCAGTTCATCGCGGTTCCAGCCGCGCATCGATGTCGTCGATGACGGCGACGCGCTGCGTATCACCGCTGAGTTGCCGGGCATGGATCGCGAGAATTTGCAGACTTCCATCGAAGACGGCGTCCTCGTTCTGCGTGGCGAGAAGAAGCAGGACACGAGGAGCGAGGAAAACGGCTGCTACCGGTTGGAGCGGTCGTACGGCTCATTCACTCGCATGATTCCGCTGCCCGATGGGGTCGACGTCGACAAGGTGGATGCAAAGTTTGACAAGGGCGTCCTGACGCTTTGTTTGCCAAAAACGACTTCCGCCGGCTCCGCGGTCAGGAAGATCGAGATCAAATGAGTTCTTCGGCGCGTAGGGTCGGACGGTAGCATGCCCCGGGCGGCGTGGTATTTATTCGCCACGCCGCCCGGCGGCACTGTGGGATCAAAGCAGCTAACTATGAATGAGAAAAGGAATAAGGCCCGCAGAGCGTTGGACGCGCTCCGGTTGGAGCCGCACGTCCTCGGTTTTTACGAACGCTTCGAACAGGCTGTCGCTCATATTCTGAGCATCGTCATTTCCGTGATCATTGCCATATCACTGTGGCAACTCATCCACGCGGTAGTCGCATTGCTCCTGTTGAAAGCGCTGAACCCGCTGGATCACGCTGTGTTCCAGACGGTCTTTGGCATGATCATGACGTTGCTGATTGCGATGGAGTTCAAGCACTCCATCATTCGCGTGATGCTTCGACGCGATCATATCGTGCAGGTGAAAACGGTCGTACTGATCGCTTTGCTCGCGATCGCGCGCAAATTCATCATTCTTGATCCGAACACCGATCCTTACCGAATTGGCGCGCTGGCCGTCGCACTTCTGGCACTGGGTGGGGTCTATTGGCTCATGCGTCAGCGCGATGATCCGGTTGAAGCGGAGGGATTCCCGGAGTGACATTGACTGTCGGCGCTCTCACAGCGAGACGCTGGCCAGACTCGATCGAAAGAGCTACGGGCCGGGTCGGGAGTGATCCTGCCGCCTTCCATAAGTGGAAACCCACGCCGCGGCGCCGACCGCTTTTCGGCGGCCATACCCGGGGCGAACGACCGTCGGCTTCAGGTCGGCGGCGTTACGTTCGGCCTAGCCGATTTCAGGCTGGACTCGGCCAGGAAGAGTCATTCGTCGCGGCCGCCATTTGGACACCCGTGCGACCGCTTCACTCCCGTCAACGGTCCTTCGACCACCGATGATGTACATCTTGTCGTCGGTGCCAAACCGGCCGTTCAAGTCACGCCTTTAACGACCACTCGCCAATGTCCGCTTTCGCGCCTCGCAAAGGGACTATTACGTATCGACAGGCGATAATTAATTAGGAATGGATAGTATCGCCTTAATCGATCAAGAGCCAAATGTCCTTCGCCAGCTTGAGATCACCCCTTTCGATCGACAACCTGTGAGTCTCAATCAACTCGTGTACTTCCATTTGTATGCTCCCTGCACGGATGTTTGCTTGCACGACCTGCCGCCAGCGTTTCGCGTGCCTGCTTGGTCTGATCTGATTTTTTAGCAGCAGTCTGCATCTATTTTTTCTTGCGGTTCACCTGCAAATTAGAGGCCGCGCAAGGGCGTGGCGCGACATGTCGCCGGGGTGGCGATGTGTATCGAGGAAGTTCAAGATGTTGAATCGCGCCAAGAAGAAAGGTGGCGCGCGCCTCGTATCCTGAGTTAGAGGTTCTCAATACAAAGTCCGCGCGATGGTAGCCGCCGGTGTTTCGTCGCAACGTCCCCAAAGAATCGTGCGAAGGACCAAATTCCCCATGACACAAGCGGCGTCGTAGCGCATGTAACAGGGCGCAGGCCGAATCAACGCGAACGAAGTTGAAGGAGGAGCCGATGGCTAGCGCAGAAAAGTCTGTGCGTTTGCTGATCGAAAAATGGCTTGGGCCGACTCCGGCTCTGCCGGTTCGGGTAACCCGATTTAGTCGCACGCGCTCGAATCAGCGACGCTATGTGCGCGTCGAGGCGTTGCGATCGGCAGGCTCGCTTGAAATTTTCTTCTTTCAGCACGATGACGGCACTTGGCGTGTGTTTCCGCCTGAGGGCGAACGTCCGGCGATGAGTGTGTCCTAGCGCGCAATGTAATTCGGTATTTGCGGGCCACTCAACGCCATACGATTCTACGGAGATCCGAGTTCATTATGCTCGACAAATTCAACCAGCTCACGCCCGAGTATGTGCGGGACCTGGACGCGTGGACGCGGGCTTGGTTCGAGGAAGCCGTCGCAGCCGGATTTATCCGCGTGCCCTACCGCCTCGACGCCGCGACCGTAGAGCTTATTCAGGGCTACTTTGTCTCCGGCTTGCGCCCCGCTGAAGCCGCTGAAGCTTGCTTCGGACGGAAGCACTGATGATTCTCCGTTGTCGCGTCCTGATCACATATAGATAACGACGCGAAATGTTGTCTATGAAGACTCCAGTCCTGTCGCTATCGAGGGCTCCATCTGACACGCCGGGTATAAGAGTGCAAAACGCCGCAATTGTTCGAGAACGTGAAGAGAAGAGGGCTCGCATACGGGATGTGCTGAAAGGGGATGAGCCTTCCATCGTTTACCAGCCGATCTATTCGCTGGCCCCCCGGTGCATCGTGGGCCTGGAGTGCCTGTCGAGGTTCTCGGCGACGCCGACTCGCCCGCCAAGCCAGTGGTTTGCCGATGCCGTCGAGGTTGGGATGGTCGTGCCACTGGAGCTCAAGGCAATTCGCAAGGCGCTTGAGGGGTTGCCGACCGTTCCGGATGTCTATCTAGCGGTCAATGCATCCACGGAAACAATCTTGAGTGGTGGCCTTGAGGATGTGCTCGCTGACATGGAGACCGATCGCGTTGTCCTGGAAATCACGGAGCATGCCTGCGTCCCCGACTACAACAAACTGATCGGGGCGCTCGAACGGTTGCGACGCCGTTCAGTCCGGATTGCTGTGGATGATGTGGGTGCGGGCTTCGCCAACATGCGACACATCATCAGTCTTCATCCCGAGTTGATCAAGCTCGATTCGAGCTTGATTCGAAGCATCGATACGGATTCTAGGAGACGCGCACTTGTGTCGGCGATGGTCTCATTTGCCAAGGAGACTGGCACCCAAATAGTCGCGGAGGGTGTTGAGACCGCCGACGAGTTGAATGTGTTGAAGGCGCTGGGAGTCACAACGGCGCAGGGATACTTTCTTGCTCGGCCCGTGAGGCTCGCCATCGCGGCCCGCCTGCTCTGAAATTCACGTGGGGAACGCAGCGGCGAGCCGCCCGACAAAGCCAAGCGCTTCGCGCGCAAATAGAGAAAGAATGATTGCCGTAAGTCAGCAACGTAACGCCGTGAGACCGGTTGATAAACCGTCTTTTCGCATGACTAAATCACTATTTGTCATGCTTTTTCTGCTCGCCGCATTGGAACCTCCCGCGCGTGCAAGCACGAGCCCGGCTAGTGCAATCGATGACGTGGGACACAGCATGGCGGCCTTTGCGCAAGGATTGTCGGAGATGATTGCTCCGCAGCACATTGCGCGTCTGCAATTCGGCACCGTCTGCACGCTTCCCGTCATACTGCCGGCACCCGCAACGCTGGCGGGCCCGGTCGCCGGTCCGGCAGGACAGGTGGACGTTCGCCAACTGCGTTGCATTTCAGTGCTCGCCCCGCTGGAGATCGGCGTCCGGGCGCTTGGCAGCATGGCCGACACAAATGTTATTCGTGACGCTTCAGTAGCAGTGAGCCCTTCTATCGTCGCTCAGACCAGCGTGCCGTTTAGCATGGACGCGTCGGCCTCGGCGCCCGTGTCGGCGGCTGCTGGGGATGCTGTCCGATCGGCGGCAAAGTTGCCGATGCTGGCCGAGTGCGGAGAAGGTCGCCCGTGTGTTCAGCGGGCCGTGCCTGTGCAGCACAGTGGGATATTTCCCGCCGAGACGTCGTGGCAAGCGATCAGTGCACCTTCTTTCGACCCTTGGGCCGCGCGTTTCGGCGCCTATGTGTTGCTCGCTCTGGGGCTTCTTTATCTGCTAGTCCTCGGATCTCGGGCGCTCTACAGATGGCGATTTACGCCAGATGCGAGACTTGCTCGTGCAGCTCGACGGGGATTGAAGCGCGGAGAGTTTCGGCTGGAGTATCAGCCAGTGATCCGTGTCCGCGCTGGCAAGTGCGTCGGCATTGAAGCGCTGCTTCGTTGGGACAATTTTGAATTTGGTCTGCAAGGGCCTGCGCATTTCATGAGTCGTCTCGAACACTGCAAAGTAATTGGCCCTCTGACTCGATTCATGCTTGCTACCGCAGCCCGCGATTTCGCCGAGTTGGGCGTTGTGAATTCGTGCTATATCTCGTTGAAGGTCTCCGCTGCTCAGATGGCCGCCGACAGCTTCACATCAGACGTGCAGGATTCGGCCAAGAGAATATTGTCCCGTCTCGTTCTGGAGGTAACGGAGAGCGATTGCGCGGACTCCGCGCCACGGGCGCTGGACTCGTTGACAGCCTTGAGGAAAGAGGGGGTTCGATTTGCGCTCGCCGGTGCCGGCATAGGCCCGATCAACTTTCGCTTGCTCAGGAATTTCGAATTCGATCTGATCAAGTTGGACAGGCAGGTGCTCACTCTTGACACCGACGAGCGCGTGTCGCGCCTTGCGACGATGGCTGATGTCGCTCACGACGTAGGCGCCATGCTCGTGGCCGACGGAGTCGAAAGCGCAGCTCACCACCAGGCGCTCCTCGCCTCCAGAACCGATTTTGGACAAGGTTTTTTCTACAGTCGCGTGCTGACTATTGCCCGCCTAGAGGCATTCCTTGAGAGCGGTGGACCGTCACGTCTTGCGGGGAGAATTCACAGGAAGCGAGACAGCGAACGGGGCGGCTCACTGCGTCCACGCTCGCTAACCAAGACTTCGAATTCGCAAGGTCGCGGGTCTAACCTGACCTAGACGACCGTAGAAGTCTGTCGGCAAACACTGTTAGCCATTCGATAAGTAGGCGTCGATCAGCACCTGATAACCGACCTACGATGGTCAAGATGGCCTTCGCTTGGTCATCTTCCCTGTCGGAGGTTTCTGTCACCAATTGTTCCAGTTTGCACTCGTAGATATCCGCCAACTCCGCCAAACGAACTACCGTTGGAATAGCAACGCCTCTCTCCATCCGAGAGATAGCTTCTTGCCCGATGCCGAGCCTTTCCGCGACCTGCTCCTGGGTGAGGTTCGCCATTGTGCGGCGGTAGGCAATAGCCCTCCCCACAACTCGTGCCAGTGGCATTCGGTCATTCTCGTTCACTTCACCTCCGGTCAATACACCACCCAAATAGTGGCAATACAACCTATTGACATGAAGGGCCTAATAGGGTGTTATACACCCTATTAGGTGGTATCGCAAAGCGAGCGATCGTGCGTAAACGTCGCCCGGCGAGGGCTATCAACAGGGCAGGTATGTCTCGACCAAAGGGCTTGCGTCCGAAGCGAATCGCCGAAAGACGGCGGCTGACGCATAGCCTTGAAATCCGAATTTCATCGACTGCGCGCTCGCCCTGATCGATAGGCGCTGGCAAAAGGCGAGGCAGTCATTCGACCGCAAGGGTCATGACAGTGAATATATTATGCGTTACAAAAAACTGGCGACCGAAATCGCAAGGCTTATTAAGCGCGGCGATCTCGCCCCAGGAATGCGTCTCCCGTCTGTGCGGCAGGCGACCAAGTCATATGGTGTAAGCCCGGCAACCGTCGAGCACGCATATCAATCGCTGGAATCTCAGGGGCTGATTGAGACGCGCCCGCGTGCAGGGCATTTCGTCGCGGTGCAAGCGCACCAGACATTGCCTGAACCGTCGTTTGTGAGAACGACCGAGCTTTCCCTTACGCCTGAGACAGACGATCTGTTGTTTCACGTGCTCAGTTCGTCGAACGCACCCGGTATCGTGCCGCTTGGCGCCGCGTTTCCGAGTCCGGCGATGTTCCCATCGAATCAGTTGGATCGCTCACTCGCGTCGGTCGCGCGGACAATGGGCGCTGGGGCAGCGTTCACGGAGCTGTCTTCAGGTAACGAAGGTTTGCGTCGTCAAATCGGCCGTCGCTATATGGCTGCGGGGATGGCGGTGCCGATCGATGAAGTGGTCGTGACGGGCGGAGCATTGGAAGCGCTATCGCTCTGTTTGCAGACGGTAACCCGACCCGGCGATGTCGTCGCAATCCGGACACCCGCGTTCTACGGGGCGCACCAGGCACTGGACAGGCTGCAGCTGAAGGCCGTTGAGATCCCCTTCCATCCGACCAAAGGCCTCGACGTTTCATTGCTCGCCGACGCACTTAAGCGGCATCCAATCCGCGCATGCTGGTTCATGACGTCTTTTCAGAACCCGACCGGCGTCACCATGCCGGACACGACCAAGGAAGCGCTGGTTGCTCTGCTAGCCGCTCATGACGTGCCGCTGATCGAAGATGACGTATACGCTGAACTGTATTTCGGGGCGTCCCCTGTGCGGCCGGCTAAGACATATGATCGGAAGGGACTGGTGCTCCATTGCAGCTCCTTCTCGAAGAGCCTCGCACCCGGCTACCGCGTAGGCTGGGTCGCGGCGGGCCGCTTCACACAGCAGATCGCGCGGGCGAAGTCGATGACCAACATATCGACCTCCGTGCCTGCACAATTAGCGATCGCCGATTATCTTCAGACTCGCAGCTACGATCGCCATCTGCGCCAGCTCCGGCAGAACCTTGCCACCCAGCAAGACAACATGCTGGATGCTATTGAGAGATTCTTTCCGTCTGGGACGCATGTTGCGCGCCCGAAGGGAGGGTATTTTCTTTGGTTGGTGTTGCCGGTGCAGGTAGATTCAGTGCGCCTGTTTGAGCTGTCGCTAAAGCAGGGCATCAGCATTGCGCCCGGCCCGATTTTTTCGGGGAGTCGCGGGTATCGGAATTGTATCCGCTTGAACTACGGTCACCCTTGGACACACGAGATCGAGCGAGGTGTGGAAACGGTTGGGTCGCTGACGCGTTCGCTGTGCTGAGGCTTGTCCGCTACGCGAAGCTCGGATTGAATGACGCTCATGTTTGCCCCAACGGGTTGTTTCGTTTCTCGGTCGTTCTCGCTCGCGGCCGACCACAGCGTGTTTCGCGAGTTCGATGGCGTAGTTTCACCAGCTAACATTTGGTTTCCCAAGCCCCATGCCGGCACGCAGTTGCGAGAGATGAAGGTTGCCGAGCAATACGGCACATTAAGCCTATTGGTGTTGCCCAGTACTGCGGACGTTTCGGGACCTTGGGAACCGCGCGCACAATCTCTGTTAACCCCGCCGACGCGCGATAGCGGAAGCCACCTTTCGCGACAAGGCCCGCGCAAATGCTGAGCGACAAACCTTCTCTCAGCACGCGGCGACTGAATGAGCGTCCAAGAAAGACCCTGAACTACGAGACGCCCGCCGAACGATTTCACCAATCTGTTGCATCCACCGGTTAAATCCGCACCGATAACCCGCCGACCAAATTGACGGCCCGAACGGCCGTTGTACCTTGGAAGCGGCCCTTAAGGGTGCACGGCACGCGACCCGTTCCGGACAGTCGTGAACGACCACTATCTGGAAGCCGGACATCGCGGCGACGGGCGCACGGCCGAGAGCCTGGGCACCTTCCTCGCCGAGCTTTCCCAAGGTAACTACCTCATGCTTCGTCACAAGAGCCGCAAAACGGCCCGGAGAGGTCCCCTCAATTCCGGAATAGATTTGCCCATGATCATGCATGATCTATTCCTTAGTAAGATAACCCATTCCCCGTAGGAGGATCGGATGGATCGGCTCGAAGGCATCAAGATATTCGTGCGCGTCGTAGAAAGCGGGAGCTTTTCAGCGGTTGCGCGTGAGCTTGGGACAGGGCAGCCGGCGATCAGCAAACAGGTTGCCGCGCTCGAAGAACATCTCGGTGCGCAGCTTCTTATGCGCACCTCCCGCAGCCTGAGCCTGACCGAGGCCGGGCGCGACTTCTACGAATCTGCCGTACGACTCATCAGCGATCTCGAGGCAGCGGAATCCCGCATCGGTTCGGGACAGGTCTCGCCGTCCGGCGTGGTGCGTGTCAGCGCCGCGCCCGCCTTCTCTCGACTCTATGTCGTGCCGCAACTCCCTGTGTTCCGCGTTCGCTATCCCAAGGTCGTTGTCGAGTCGCTCGTCTCCGAGCGGACGATCAATCTCGTTGACGAGGGCATCGACCTCGCCATTCGCAATGGCGCCCTTGCGGACTCTAGCCTTATCGCGCGCAAGATCGGCGAGTTCGCCCTCGTCGCCGTAGCGTCTGCGGACTATCTGGAACGCAGAGGAGTGCCGAAGCGACCGAGCGATCTCGACCGCCACGACGGCGTGTTTTTTGTCTCACGGGATGGACCGCGACCCTGGACCTTCGCCAGCCGGGCCGGGGTGATATCCCATCAGGCGGCGGCATCGTTTCGCACCAATGATGGCGAAGAGCAACGCGCCGCGGTCCTTGCCGGCCTCGGTATCACCCAGGCGCCATACTGGCTTTTTGCGGCCGACATACGCGCCGGAACCGTGCGGCGAATCCTGCGCGATTGTGAGCCGGCCAGAATTCCGATCAGTGCCGTGCGACCCGCGTCCCGCAGTCTGCCCAGCAAAGTCGCCGTGTTTGTTGACTTTCTGGCTGAGCTGCTCGCCGAAATGGACGACTGATCCATTCCCCAATGAGATCGATGCTATCCAAAATTAACGTCTAGTCCGTACTTCGTGGAATTGATAGATTTGCATCACCGACAAACGAGGTGTTCAAACGAGGGGATGCATCATGAAACGGCTCGACAATAAGGTTGCGATAGTGACAGGCGCTTCAAAAGGAATCGGAGCGAGCATTGCAAAAGCCTTCGGCGCGGAAGGCGCGGTGGTGATCGTGAATTACGCGCGCGATCAAGCGGGCGCGGAACGGGTGGTGCGCGAGATCACCGGCAAAGGCGGGCGAGCTATCGCCGTGCAGGGCGACGTGGCGCAGAGGTCCGACGCGCAACGCCTCGTCGCGGAGGCGAAAAATACCTTCGGCCGTCTGGATGTGCTCGTGAACAACGCGGGCGTCTTCTCGTTTGCGCCCTTCGAGCAGTTCAGCGAGCAGGAATTTCACCGTCAGTTCAACACGAATGTGCTTGGCACGTTCCTCATGATCGAAGCCGCTTTGCCGGCCTTCGGTGCGGAAGGCGGCAGCATTATCAACATCGGATCGACGGAGAGTGTCGCTGCCGACCCGACCCTTTCGATCTACGTGGCGTCAAAGAGCGCTGTCGATGGCTTGACGCGCGTGCTCTCAAAAGAGTTCGGCCCCAAGAAAATCCGCGTTAACGCTCTCGGTCCCGGTGGAACCGAAACGGAGGGTGCGCACGCGGCAGGCGTCATGGGAACGGAGTTTAAGAAGCAGATAATCGCGAGTACTCCGCTGGGCCGCGTCGGCCAACCCGAGGACATCGCACGTGTGTTCGTATTTCTTGCCTCGGATGATGCGGGCTGGCTCACGGGAGAAATCATCTTTGCGAACGGCGGCAACAAGTAAAACGCCTTCTTAGTTAATAACGCGGGCTACGGCCCAAGGGTTTTCATTGGAATTTCGGTAATCGATTAACAAAGTAGGAGAACGATCATGTCCGCATACATTGTCTTCACTAGAATTAAATCCATCGATCAAAAAGAGTTCGAAAAATATCGGACTGGAATCAAAGCAACGATGAAGGATCATCCTATCGAAGTGCTCGTAGCCGATGGAAAGCACGAAGTCCTTGAAGGTGATCCGATTGAGGGAATGGTCATTGTGAAATTCCCGAGCGTAAAAGCCGCAAAGGATTGGTGTTACAGCGAGGCCTACCAAAACGTCGCCAAGCACCGCAAGCACGGGGCGATCTATCACGGACTCATTGTTGAAGGTGTCAGCTGACGGAGAAGAAATGCATGCTCAATGACGCCATCACCCCCTTCACCCTCATCCTGGACCGGGGACCACTTCGCCGCCTGGGAGGAGCCAGCGAGGAGATTCGTGACTGCTTCGCCGGGGTGCGCTGACCCCGGCAAACTAACTTGCCGGATGAGGATTTAGCAGAGCCCTGATCGGGGCTGTCAAAGTCAAACGAAAAGAGGAAAGCCATGATTGACCATATTTATCTCCCCGTCTCTGACCTGGAACGGTCGAGCGAATTTTACAAGAAGCTGCTTGAGCCGCTTGGCATCGACATGCCCTACAAGTTCGATCAACTGCACGGTTTCGCGATCAATAGCAATCCGGGTTTCTGGCTGAAGAATGGCGAAGTCGCCAAAGACCTTTACGTCGCCTTCACCGCCAAGAGCGCGGACGCTGTCAGGGCCAGCTACAAGGCGGCGATAGACGCGGGAGCTACTTCAAACAAGGAACCGAGCCTTCGTCCCGAATGGCGTGCCGACTACTTCGCGGCGAACATCGGCGACCCGGACGGATACAACATCGAGATTGCCTATAAGCCTTGGCTCTACAAATGTATCCGTCAGCGGGACCCGTGTTGACGGTGTCGCGCGGTTAGATGTCGACAATCTTCCGCAGCAAAGCGTACGAGACCCGCCAGTGACCTTCCGAATCATTAACGGCGATAGACGCGGTTTTTGCGTTGAGCCTGACGATGATGCCGACTCGCTCGCTCAGATGTTTGTCGGTGAAGCCAACGGTGTCGCCAATGAAGAATTCCTCCCGTTGTGCTCGCGGTGGTGGCGACGGAGGCGCGTGAGTTGGGCCGCTCGCAGTGTCAGGGATAACCGCCGCGTATAGTACTGACCAACGCTGACGGCTCTGGTTGTCCTGGATCACCGCCTGGGTTTGCCGCAGCTCCACTACCGTTCCGTGCGAAGGTGGTGCGAGCGGATCGCCCCCGATATAGCTGACATCCATTCCCAGATGCAGGCGTTGACGTACTTCGAGAATACGTCGCGGGTCGTCCAGCATTTTGCCGATGGCGAGATAGAGGCGATACAACTCGGCGCTGGGCGCCTGCCGAAGCGAGTCGAGAATGTCCATGGGCGGTGTTTATCGGGAGAGCGGCAATAGTTCGTGCGCGCGATTGACAGGATACGACGGCAGCTTCTCGAGCGTGTCCTTGAGCCACGCATAAGGTTCGAAACCGTTCAGGCGAGCCGTGCCGAGCAGCGAGTACATCGTGGCGGCGGCCCTGGCGCCACGCGGCGAGCCCGCGAATGTCCAATTGGCTCTCCCCAGGGCAATAGGGCGGATCTGACGCTCGAGAGCATTGTTATCAGGCAGCAGGATACCGCTCTCGGTGTAGCGAATGAGTGCCTGCCAATGACGTAACGCATAGCCGAACGCCTTTGCGAGCGGCGCCTGAACTGGCAAACCGATGACGTTGCCTTCCAGCCACTGCCGGAACCGCGCAAGTATCGGCAACGCCTCGGCTTGCCGCGCCGCATATTTGAGATCAGGTGTTTGGTCCCGGATCCGCGACTCGATCGCGTACAGGCTGGCAATCCACTGCAGCGCCTGCGCCGCGAG
Organism: Paraburkholderia sp. GAS334; assembly: GCF_050436625.1. NCBI lineage: Bacteria > Pseudomonadati > Pseudomonadota > Betaproteobacteria > Burkholderiales > Burkholderiaceae > Paraburkholderia > Paraburkholderia sp. GAS334. Next base: position 25,077 of record NZ_JBNDMO010000048.1, read on the forward strand.
TCCCGGTTTGCTCTGCGCCTTCGCGATTTCGAAGAAGCGTCGGCGGCAACGGGCCCAACATCCGACCTCGACAATGTTTCCGGTTTCGTAAAGTGCGCCATGTCCACTGTACGCGTCCGCCTGCAGATAGCCTTTGTACTTTTGCAGGTACCGCAGCGGATGCGAGCCCGAGCGCGATTCGGCGAACTCGAACACGACCGCCGGCGGGTGGTCGACCCAGACGCCGTTCTCCTCGTGCTGGCCCGCGCCCAGGTATCCCCATAATCGTGCTGTGCGCGTCGCTGTGCGACCCTTCTCGAGCAATGGCAGCGTCGTGTCGTCCACATGCATGCGGGGTGCCTGCAACTGGTGAGCACGCAGCGGTGGCAGCAGCACTTCGAGCAGTTCGGCTGCCGCCAGCTTCCATTCGCACAGCGTTGCCCGGGGCAGATGTACACCACGTCGTGCATAGCGCATCTCCTGCCGGTTCAAGGGCAGATGATCGACGTAGGTGTTGACCAGGATGTTAGCCAGCAGGCTCGCGCTCGCGTTGCTCTTCGGCAGTGGTGAAGGCTGGGCGTTTGCGGTCACGATGGTCGACTCGCCATCCTTCTTCGCCGCGTACTTGAAGCGGATATGCTCAATGACGGTGAGCCTCGACGGCTCGTAGTGCAGCGTCTCGCTGCGCTCCTCGCCTATACGCTCGAGCGAATCGAATGCGGCTTTCTGTTCGTCGTTCAGATCGTATTCAATGCGCGTGCGCGGCAGGTCCTTCGGCAGGGCCGGACGCCCCTTGCGGGTGTGGCCCGCGACCGGAACCTCGGCGGGCTCGGGCGGAACGGGTAACGCCGTGGTGGCATCAAACAGTTCCGCCTGACCCGCCAGCCGCTCGGAACTGACGCCGAAGCGGGCGCGGTTCGCCTGCGCAATCTGGTGCTGCAGCGCTTCCAGCTGCTCCCACAACACGCACGCAAGCCGGTTCTGTTCGAGCGCGAAGGCTTGCAGCGCATCGGGCTCGACCGGCAATTCCGCGACAGTGATGGCGGTGGGCGGCATGCCTGTCATGATGCCCAACCCGCGCTACGTTTACAAGATCGGGGAGCCTTGTATCCGCGCAGGCAAGAGCAACGTCAACTCACGCGCGTCACCGCGACGGCGCGATGCGGCTCGCGCGCCGGGATCTCAATGCCCTCGAGAAGAAATGAGGGGCCAAAGAACATGTGAAGCCGCCATTCACCCCTCACGGCCAGCAACGTCCGTTCGGGGTCCGACTACGGCCCGTCGTGACAGACAACTGGCGGCCCAAAACTGGTGCGAACTCGATGGACACCAAGGCTTAGGCGCGTTGCGCACCCAGCGTCGCATACCGTGATATGGCGACGCGTCAGCCCTTCGTTAGAGATCAGCGGCCGAGAGCGTTATCCGTTCGCCAGTGCCTGGCAACGCTTTCTGCTCTACTGCCTCCAAAAGCCGTCGCTTGCCAAGCTCGAAGGCGAGCATCAATTGCTTCGGGGTCTCGTTCGCAGCGCCGAGTTTTTCGCAAACCGCTTCAGGAGGAAGCGCGAAGGCGCAGTATCCCCAGCCGAAGCCGTAGGCCGAAAACCATAGTGTCAAGTCGGCGGAAAGGACTGGTGCCGTGAGGTTCGTACGGAGCTGGTCCATGGCTGTCACCTTCCTGACCGATAGGAGTGGTTTCTGATTCTCGCACAACGAACTTACAGAAGTCCTTTCCTCTCGGTGGCTTGCCGCCGATCATCATCGGCGCAGCCGGCCACCAGCAGCCTGTCGTGGCCGTCCGCTTTCAGGCATACTCGCGGCAACCCATTGATCGAGATATGGCAATCGACCACGGCGCACTCGACGCATGATCCTTCGCCTCGTGAAGACCGTCCCGCAGCGGCTCGATGCCATCTTGGCTGACAGTGTGGTGTGTGTGGCCGCGAACAGGATCAGCCGTCGTCGCGCCGGCGCCTCTGCCGCGGGAAGTGTGGACGAGACCATCAGGGAGCGTCTGCGGGCGCTCCGGCGCGCCGGGCAGATCGCTTATGACCCTGCGATCACTTTGACGATGGTCGCCCGCATCGATGAGCCGCTGACACGACTAGACTGCTGAACACCACGAACCAACCCCGGAACACTACCTTGACCAAAGCGCGCGCCGTGCCCATGCCTAGCAACAGCGTGCTAGCGCCGCTTTACGCGGGCGCGGACCTTTTGGACGCCTTTGCAATTCGACTGCCGGCGGAGGCTAGCGATGATCTAGAGGTGTTGGCACGCGCCGCGTTCGAGCGGCAGGCGTGGTGGATTCGTGCGCTCACGCGTGTCCGCGATGTGGTGATGGTGACAGTCGGCGTCAAATCGTCTCGCGCCGTCGGTCTTGCCGCAGCGGCGCGTGGGCCGGTTATCGGCTACTTACCGCTGCTGTCAAAGAGCGCGACGGAGTTGGTAGTGGGCGCGGATGACCGGCATCTCGACTTCCGCGCCACCATCCAACTTCGCGCCGATGCGGCAAATGGGCGAGAGCTGCTCGCGGGCACGGTGGTGCATTGCCATAACAGACTGGGGCGAATCTATCTTGCGACGATTGCGCCGTTTCATCGCGTGATTGTGCGGGCAAATTTGGAACGGGCAGTAAGAGCAATGAGGATTTAAGCGGATTCAAACGAGCGCACTCAACCTTGGGGCGCCGACCCGAACGGGTACCTTATCTTCGGCTCTGATGGGCGAATGGACGGACGCAAGAGCATGCGCGTGTACTTCACGTACTCGGTCCCGGATGCCGCAGACTGGGCAAAGCGGCGCGACGTTCAGAAGGCTTTCCCCGTCGTCGCGACTGACATGAGCGGCACGTTTGAGCCACACGTGATCGTGAGTCTTATCGACGGTCGGTGGCGGGTGGTGAATCGCTGACGAGAGGGCCGGACGGCGGTAGCTCGCGAGTCAGCCGCCGTATTCGAGCCAACGATAAGCCGGGCGGCAGTGCCTCGAAGTTTGCCTTCGGCCTCGATCTCCGTCAGATCGTGTTCGACGTCCATACACAGCTTCACTCGGATGTCGTCCACGATCGTCGTCAGCTCGTAATGGCCAGCGTCGACGGAACTGAAGAATATCCACGTGGTCGAGCCGAGTGACGGCAGGAGCTGCCTCAGGGCGTCCATATCCAGTGGAGCACCCTCTACAATTTGTCGAAGGGAAGATGTGACCGATCGCGTGTCGCTCGATTCTTCCAATGACAGTCGGATCGCGGTGCCAACGACCGGGGCGACGCGAAGATGACGCTTCGCGTAAGCTTCGATTTCCCCAAATTCCGGTTCGGTATGTTTGAAGTTCAATGGACAGTGATGCGGGCAAGGATCAGTAAGTAGAACGCGTTCTGGCACACATGCTGATTGTCGCATCCGCTGCACGCTTTATCAGTCGGGCGTACGCCTTATAATCTGGCGCAACCACTCCTAATCCCGCAACAGCGACCATGTTCAACCTCCTAGTCAAACATACGAAGTGGACGCAACACGGCGACACCATTTCATCGTCGCGAGTCGTTACCTATACCGACGATGACCTTGTGAAGCCCAACTCTGCACAAGGTGACGGCATCCTGTTCGACCGCTTACGAGAGTTTCCAGCGCTTTTCGTTGAAGAAACCGATAGAACCTATGACCGCATGGTCTGGATCGACAGCAAGGCCGAAGCTGAATCCTTTATCCGCGAACGGGGCGAGGTATTGTGAGCGACGAAACAATAATCAAGATTTTGGACTGGACAGGCTGGTTTTTGTCGAACGTAGTGGTCGGAGTATTCTTCCCGCTCTTCGCAATGGGGCTGATGCATCTGCTCAAGAAGATCCAGAAGACCCAGCAGGCAATTAGCTACACCGCGCCGTTTCGCGACGGCCAGCTAGGCTTTGTCAGCGTCGGCTGGGTCGTGGCGTCACTGGTGGAAATCGTCAAGTATCAGGTCAACCATAAGGGCGCCTCGATGACGGTCTACCTGATCATTCTCATGGGCTGCGCAGGGTTGTCGGCGCTCGTGGCGGCAGCCGGGGCGGTGGCGCCGGCCGAAGTGCCGCAGCAACCGCCCGCAACGAAAGCCGAATGGGTGTTCGAAACCTATCCGGCCTTCAGTGCCTCGGTCCTGCTATGCGTGATAATATTGCCGTTGACAGCGCTCGTTCACGGCGTTACTAGCTGAGAGGCGTTTATGGAACAACATTTCATCATCGAAGATAACGGCCGCCGCCGCGCGGTCCCGGAAGGCTGGGCCGAAGAGCATCATGCCAAATACAAGCAGAGCCAGCAATTCGTCAAGCGCATCGGCATTAGCGCAGTGACCGCCGCGTCACTGCTGTTGGCGATAGCAGTGGGATACACCATCCTGACCCACTGAGTCGAATTCACTCAAAAGAGCCCGCCGTCGAGCGGGCTTTTTCTTGTCCGCCGCTCGATTAGACATAATTTAAAGTTATCAAAAAAAGGGCGATTCGTGCTTTTTACTCGTCTTTGCTCGGAAGATCGGTCGGCGCCTGCAGGCGGTCTTGCCGCTGTCTTTCTGCTGGCCATACGTCAATCGGTTCCACAGCATCCAGATGCCCAGCGCGTAGTCACTGTGCCGCGACGAGATGCCCGCGTCACCCTGGCCAACCTCGCGCGGCTGGGGGTAGCTCGACTCGCTCAAATCCAGATGGATGCCCGCCGGCTGGATGATGCCTCGAACGCGGTTGCCCTATTGCTTCCGTTGTCTGGTGCTGAACCCAGCCGACGTTACCGCACCTCGCTGGAAGCGGACATGGCTTGACCCAACTGCCAGATACTGCGACGAACACGGCGGAACTCTTGAGACGGTACTGTGCCGCTAACGCGGCGTGCCGTAGAGCGAAGCAAAGCTGTCACTACCCGGTCTAGCACTGGCGTGAAAGATCGCGTGCATGTTGACATTTTTACGTACGTGAAAAACGTAGCGAATCTGTCAATTCGCATATATACGTAGTCGGCGCTGCAAAATTCAGTTTGCTTGATGCACGACGCCGATGGGGCATTTTGTCGGAGCGGGAAGGTTAAGCGGCCGGAAGCGTTCCCGGTGCGCAAACAGCGGATGCGACGGCACATTGACGATCCAATGCAACCAGGCGAGGATAAAAAAGATGGGCCCCAGACCCAGGCGAACAATCGCACGCAACAGCCAGCGCAGGTTGTAGCCCGTGGCGCACAGCACGGCATGCAGCGCATCGCCGGTTTGCCCTTTGAGCCAGCAACGACGCATACCGTGGTCGTGCTTCACATGGCCGATGATCGGTTCAATCGCCTGTCGTCGCTTGAGCCAGCGGCGCTGCGTGCTGGTCAGTGTCTTGTGTTTTCCGCGATGAATCAGGTGTACAGATGATACCTCCGGGTCGACGCCGCGAAAGCCGAGATCGACCAATACGGTCTTCG
>NZ_JBNDMO010000049.1:0-28864 GCF_050436625.1 Paraburkholderia sp. GAS334
ACGCTCGACTGGTCGATCCTGATGGCTCACGCGCAGGCGGGCGACCGGGATGCGTACCGGCGCCTGCTTGAAGCCATCACGCCGTATTTGCGGGCACTCGCGGCCCCGCATTTCGGTAACCGGAGCGACGTCGAAGATACGGTTCAGGACATTCTTCTGACCATCCACACGGTGCGTCAGACATACGATCCGGCCCTTCCGTTTGGCCCCTGGCTGTTCACCATCGCCAACCGGCGCATCGTCGACGGGCTGCGGCGACAGGGGCGTCTCGGCGCGCGCGAAGCACCGTTCGATCCGGAACATGAAACCTTTCAGGCTGCTGAAGCGAATCTACAGGAAGAGGCGGTGGATGCCCGTATGCTACGTGAGGCTGTTGAGCACTTGCCGGCCGGACAACGGGACGCAATACGCATGCTGAAACTCGAAGAGATGTCGTTAAAGGAAGCCGCTGCCGCGAGCGGCATGTCCGTGGCTGCGCTCAAAGTGGCAACGCATCGGGCTTTGAAGAATCTGCGCAGGTTGATCGAAAAGCGGGGTGGCCGGTCATGACCTCAACCTCTGATCTGATCGATTCGCTGGTCGCAGACGCAATGCCGGTGCGACGCCTGCGTCCGCCTGTGACGAGGGCACTGTGCTGGCTGTCGTTTGCGGCGCTGGTGCTGACGCTGGTCGCGCTCGTGCATGGTGTACGACCCGATCTCATGCTCAAGCTGCGTCAACCCACCTTTGTCGTTGGCGTGGCAGCAGCCCTGATCACCGGTGTGCTCGCCTCGATCGCATCGTTCATTGCGAGCGTGCCGGGCCGATCGCGGCGGTGGCTCTGGCTGCCTGCACCCGCCGTGGCGGTGTGGATGTCCACGATTGGCTATGGATGTCTGACGAACTGGGTGAGTATCGGGCCGGACGGGATGTCGCTGGGCGAAACCGCGCGCTGCTTCGCGACGCTCGCGATCACGGGTATCCCGCTTTCGCTGGTGATGCTCATCATGCTGCGGTACGTCGCGCGCCTGGCGCCTACGCCTGTCGTGATGACGGGAAGTCTCGCGGTTGCCGCGATGACCTCGGTCGCACTGTTGCTGTTCCATCCGCTCGATGCGACGGCGATGATCGTGATGTGGAATATCGGCGTCGCGGGGCTACTCGTCGCCCTGAGCGGCCTGTATGGACGCCGGCTGTTCGGCTGGATCGCGCCGCAGGCATGAGTCGGTCTGACTGCGACCGGCGGTAGTGCGCCCGTGGCCGGGGCCCAGAACCCGGAACGTCAGAGCCCCATTTTCTTTGTGCGTCATCCCATTGCAGCCACGACCTCGTCGGTAGTGACCACGCCGTGCGCAAGATACGCATAGTTGATCATTGCCGCCTTGTATCCATCGCCCCAGACGGGATGACGCGGACCGGCAGTGGCATCGCCAACAACAAAAACCTCGAATCCCTGTTCGAGCAGATCGCGCAAATGCGACTCCACGCACATGTTGGCAAGCATGCCGCCCAGTACCACCTTACTCACCCCTCGCTTGCGCAGTTGAAGGACGAGATCGTTGGTCTGCGGTCCGAACACCTTGTGCGGACTTACGACAATCGTCTCGCCATCGTTGATGTAAGGCTTGAAGTCGTCGAGCCAGTCAGCGCCCGAGCCTTCGAACCCCTCCAGGCTGAGCGCACCACTACGCGCAAACGTGCTGGTGGCGAATTCGTCCGCCTCCAACGGCCCATTGAACTTCCAGGTACGATCCGTCGGGAAAAAGTAGTGCGGCGAAATAAACACTGCGAACTTCGCGGCTTTTGCCGCCTTGAAAATTCGCAGCATGTTTTCCACTGTTCTATTCTCTGTCACGCTTGCTCCGACTGCGCCCCAGTTTTTTCCCTTCGCGCTTAAGACGTCGACTTGCGGGTCGATGAATACGACCGCCGTGTCGGTTCGGTCATAGGTCATTTCAGGTCTCCATTCAAGTGCAGGGTTGCTCGCCGACCTGCGTCGACTCGAACTTCACCTGAATCAGGTTAGGAAGCGTGGGCTGTTAAAGCAACTAGAGAATTTTGATGACGTCGCCGGGCACCTGCACACAGGTGCCGGCGCGAGGGGCGTTGGACGATCGATTTTGATGGACGAAAATGTGCGACATCGAAAGCGGCGCATGACGTTCCGCGCGCCACCTGACGCAGCGATGGCGCGCGGCAAGTCGGACCTCTTATTGCGCTGCCTCCGTTAGTCCAGGCGGCACGTACGCCTGGTCGAGCAGGGACTTGCCGGGAATGTAAGTGCGCAACAGCAGATAGAAATAGTTGCCCTTGCCGGATGGCAGCCAGTTTCCTTCCTTATCCGCACCCGGGGAATCGGGTTGAATATAGATGGTGAGGCCGCCGTCGGCGTCCTTCTTCAGGCTTGGAGAGCGATCGCCCAGTGAATAGCGATCGATCGGGTTATCGATGAAATTCCGGTCATACGCATACAGGGTTATCGACCAGAAGGCTTTCGTGTCAGGAAGCTGGTCTGCCGCAAAGTGCATCACGTAGCGCCTGTCGCCATCCAGCATCCTGCCTTGCGTATCGGTACGGGCGCTCAGGTAAATCGATTCCGCAGGGTCGTTCGCAACCAGGCCGATCAGGCTTTGCAGACCGCCGCGCACCAGAAAATCGTCGGCAGGCGTCGTGCGGCCGAAGGTAGTCGGCGAGTAACGCCATCCGCCCGGAAGCGTCTTCATATGGTAGGCGGTGGATGCAGTCGCATTCAGTATGCGCCAGCCTTCCCTGGCGGCACGAATCAGTCCGCGTCTGGTTGGCTCATCCATCTTGTCGACATCCATGCCAGGGCCGATTCCGATAGTCGCGAAGACTTTCAGCAGCGTCGCATCGCGTTCAGCCGGCGGATTTTCCGTCATCGCGCGGTTCATGGTCTTCCAGTGCGCAAGCGGGTCGGTTGCCGGATCGACGGGTGCCCACACATCGCGACGTTCCGGCACGCGGGCATTCGTCTTGCCCCACAGCGACAGCGGTGTCAGCTGGTACTGATGCATGACCGCTTTCGCAGCCGGGATGTCCTCTGTCCCATTGACCAGCGTGCGGCCCCATAGGAGTGCCCAGGGCGTCGGCGATGGCGGCAGCGCTGTCACGCCTTTGGGCAATACGCCCTTCCAGTCTGGTCCGACGATCGCGTAGTTGCCCGCCTTATTGCCGGTGCTGCGCTGACCGACGTAGGCAAAATTGTCGGAATCCATGCCGGTCAGCTGAATCGTGTAATAGCGCTCGCCGGTGTCAGGCACGTGGAGGATGACCGGTTCCTTGCTCAGGTCGACCCATGCAAGCGAATACAGCGTATCGTTGTTCGGCGTTCCACCGTCGCGCCATCTGGCCGTTACCAACCGCGGCGCGTGCCAGAAATGGTCGACTGGCATATAGGCGGTGTCATCGTTGATGTTTTGCGTGATCCATTGGTAACGTATCGTCGCCCCGTGCACCCAGGGGTAACCGAAGACATACGCTTGTATGCCAATTGCGTATGCATACTCCTCACGCCAATCGACCCCTTTGCCGGGGACGTAGTTCATGCCCGGTTCCGGCGCTGGCGCCAGGGCGTGGGCGGGGCTGAGCGAACCGAGGAGCGACACGCCCAAAGCAAGGGCAGCCAGAGCCGCGCGTAGAGATCGCATGTTGAGTCAACCTGTCTTTTGAAGAAGAAAAATCTGAAGGCGCGAATAGACGCGATCCGGTTCGATAGTGACGGCTACTGCGTTGCCAGGCCTCACGCGCGGACATCGCAACGGTAGTCAGGGCAGGGCGGTAGTTTCGTCAGCAGACCGGATTACATCGTCTTTCGCGTGGGAATCCGGAAAGTCATCTTCCAGAATGTTCCGGCGGTCCCAAGTTGTGGGACCAGCCGTTCGCCACAGCGGCAGTCAGAAGCGATGCGTCATCCCGACCGTCGCCATCACCTGGTTCGTGCCACCCTCGGTCACGGTAACGCCCGGCCAGCTGACCGTCGCGGCGCCGTTGTTCTTCATGTAACCCGCGCGCATGTAGACGCTCGTCCGTTTGGACAGCAAGTGTTCAGCACCGACCTCGATGCCCGGCGTGTTGTCGTGCGCGCCGCGCACGTCGCGTTCGACGCCCGCGATCTGGATCACGTCGGCCGCCGTCACCTGGATCGTCGCGCCCAGCTCGGCGATGCTGAGCGAGTGCGCCGTGCCGAGTCGCGCGGCCAGCGATCTCGCCGGCGCGTCCTTCGGGCGGTTATAGGCGTAGTTGAACTGGAAGTTCACGATCCCCAGCCGGTACGCGAGCGAGCCAATGAAGTGCTCGGTGCCCAGCAGGCTGAGCGGTGCCGGCAGCGCGGCGAGCGTCTCCTGTCCCGCATGCTGGTTCACATAGGCGAGGCCCGCATAGAAGCCGTAGCCCGTATAGCTCATCGCGACGTTCAGCATGTTGCCGGTCGTTGCCGGCACCGGCTGGGTGACCGTCGACGAGAACGCATACATGCCGTAAAGCTGCAGACCCCGCATGTTCGGCGACTGGTACAGCACCGAATTGCTGGAGCGGCCGGAGTCGTACTGCGTCGACAGCGTGTTGCGGTCGACGGCAAGCACGTTGGCCGAAAACGGCGACAGGGCCTCGTTCAAACGAAACGGATCGGTCGGATACACGATGCGGAAGCTCGGTTCGTACTGACGCCCGAACGACAGCGAGCCGTACGTCGCGTGATTCAGGCCAACCCAGGCCTGACGATAGAAGAGCGCCGTCGTATCGGCAAACAGGGTGCCGTTGTTGAGGTTGAAGCCGGTCTCGACGTCGAACTGCGCCTTAAGCCCGCCGCCCAGATCCTCATCGCCCTTCAGGCCAAACAGCGAGCCGGTCGAGCCACCGCTTCGTTCGGACCAAGTGTGTTTTCCACCATTGTCGAGGTACTGGACGAACGTGTCGGCCACACCGTACAACGTCACACTCGAATCGGCCGCCGCGGCACTGCCGGCGACGAGCACCAGCGTGGCTCCACAAATACCCTGACTGATCAAACGCATGCATGTCTCCTCTTTTTATGTCCGCCTGCAGCGGATCAGGTAGAAAGCGGTGCTGCGAGGCAACCGCCGTCTCCAACTTCAGCCCGCACCACACGGCACGCCAGAATTTCCGGAACGGCAGCGCGTTGGCTGTTACTTTCGCCCCATTGCATCAACGCAAATAGAATGATCGTGCTAATTTGAAGGCAGGCGATTCAAAACACTAGTGCATTGTTTTCATGGGAAGCTTGCAGAGCGCGCATGAAAGCGCACAGGCGGGTATGTCCCGTCGAATCTTCGCAGTCCGGGGGATCCACATTCAGTTGATCCGGCCGTTTGCAGCAGGCAAAGCCTGTCGAACGGAGGAGGGCGCGAGCAGTCCAGCGCCAGCCGGCTGGATAGATCGACAACAACTGTGAGGGATAGAGAAAGCGGTCTGAGATGACCTGGCCGGCCGACCTGGCGCTGACGTCGCCCTTCCTTTGCGCGGGCGTTCAGCACGCGAGGCTATCAGCGCATACCGGCGTCAACCGCGATCAGCGAGCGATGGAAGGGCACGCACTCTCACGTGGTCCGCTGAGCCAGATTGGCGTCGTTCAAGACCTGCTCTGCAAGCGAGAGGGCAACTTCACCGGCAGGGGACATCGTGCGGTCGGCGAGCACCACCAGGGCGATCTCGAGTCCAATACGAGGAGCGTCCTTCACGTGCACGGGCACGAGTGTCCGCGCCGCGAGTTCATTGCGGACAGACGATCCCGTAGCAAACAGCAGTGCGTCGGTCTGCTCAACGAACGACTTCAGGACACGCACGTCGTTGCACTCCAGCTGCACCGAAATCTTCTCGTGAGAGCGGATTTTCAGAAGCCGATGCACCGCGCTTTGCATGAACGGCGGCAGGGGAACGGAAACAAGCGGGAATTCGCGTAACGCGCTGGCGGACGCGGGGCCGCGGGCAATCAGCGGGTGACCGGAACGGGCGAACCACGCACCTTCATGACGACGAAGCGGGCGCACGGAGAGCGCCGGATTGTCAGGAAGGACGCGCCGGTCCAGCACAAGGAAGTCGACCTCTTCTGCCAGCAGCATGTCGATCATCGGCTGCGCATGATTGAGTTCGAGTTTTACTTCGACGTTCGGATGACGTTGCGAAAACTCGACCAGCATCTCCGGTAGCAAAACCATGGCCGGATAGGGACCAAGGCCAATCCGCACTTCGCCGGCTTCGTGGGTTTTCAGTAGTTCCGCGTCGCGCACCAGACAATTCGCTTCAAACAAGACGCGACGCGCTCGTTCGACGATCCTTTTGCCCGCCTGCGTAATCGTGACGCCCCGTGCTGCGCGATCGAACAGACGCAGACCAAGCTCCGCCTCGATCGCCTGGATGCTCCGGCTGAGCGCCGGCTGGCTCAGATGCACGCGATCGGCAGCCCGCGCGAAACTACCCGCTTCGGCGAGCGCAACAACATGGCTTAGACGGCGGACAGTCATATCATGCACGGCGCGCAACCTCTCTGTAAAAACAATGCATTTGTGTTATTCGCAAGTTTAGACTGAAACTGGCGAAACATGAACGTGCCGGGCAAGACAATGCGTGCGGAGCCGCGTAACGGAGCGTTCGTCCACGAGGTTGCCGATTTGCATAACCGCGATGCGTGCACTACGCTAGCCCGTATCGCCTGACGAATCTCCACTCCCGACGCCCAAAGCGGTGGCATCCGGAGCAAGCGAACACAACAGGACCCCGATGAGTCGGTCCGATCTGGAGGAGGCATGCGCCGTACGCGCCCGCCGTTCGCATTGACACCTCTGTCGCAGGCGCTCCCGGTCGCGCTGGGTCTCGCGCTTCTTGTCCGCCTTGCACCCGCTGTTGCAGGCTGCGACAACACCGCGCCCCTGTCGGGACAGACCGCCACCTGCACGCCAGCCGCGCCCAATCCCACAACGACGCAGGTGCGCGCCGTGACCGACAGTACGAATGTCACCATCAACATTCAACCCAACGCCGAACTGGACATATCAAGCGGCAACGCACTCGTCGTGTGGGACCGCAGCGCGATAGTCAATCTCGGCACGGTACGCGTCACTGGCGACTCGTTCGACGGCTTCTCCGTCGGCGACGCCGTCTCAGGCCACGACACGCTAACGAACCGCGGCCTGATCAGCACGAACGGCAACCTTTCGGAAGGCATGTTCAACGAGGGCGTCGCCGTCACGATGCTCAACGACACGGGCGGCGTCATCCAGACGAACGGCACCAATTCCGCCGCGATGCTCGATTTTGCCAGCGCGGGCGGAGGCTCGCTGACCAACAACGGCACGATCACCACCACCGCCGACGGCTCGCCGGGCATGAGCGTGCAGACCATCAACGACACCGTCGTCAATAACGGCACCATCACGACGACCGGCAGCGCTTCGCACGGCCTGCTTGCGAACGGCGGACAGGTCGGCGGAAGCGGTGATAACACGCTGACCAACAATGGCACGATCAACGTATCGGGTGCCAATGCGCACGGCATCGAGTCGCTCGATACGGCACCGGGCATCATCACGAACACCGGTTCGATCACTGCGCGCGGACCGGGTGGCCTCGGCGCATTCATCGCGGGCAGGGTGACGTTCAACAATGCAGCGGGCGCGAGCATCGTAAGCCAGCAGGCGAATGCAGTAGATGGGAACGGTGGCGGTACGTTCAACAACGCCGGCACGATTTCAGGCCATAACATCGCCATTTCCCTGATCGGCGGCGACGCGACCATCAACAACAGCGGCACGCTTCTCGGCGGCACCACTGAGGCGATTGCTTCGAACGACGCATCCAGCATCACCATCAACAATACCGGCAATATTGCGGGCGGCGGTGGCCGGGCCATCTTCCTCGACCGCGGTAACGACACATTCAACTGGAGCGGCGGCACGATCACCGGCTTCGTCCGGCTGGACTTCGGCAACGACACCGCGACTCTAACCGGGCTCACCGACACCAATCTTGCCGGCGTGCCGTCGTTCGACGGCGGGCCCGGCACCGATGTCCTGACGTTCAACGGCACGCAGGCGAGCGGCCTCTCCCGCTTCATCAACTGGGAGACCATCAACGTCACGAACGGCAGCCAGCTCACGCTCGACAACAACGGCCTGACGCTCGGCGATAGCGGCACGCTGACCGGCACGCTCAATATCGATTCGACCAGCACCCTGTTCGCGGGCGGCCTGGGGGATCCAGCGATCATGCCGGCGGTCACTGGGCAGCTTGTCACCGTCAACAACGCGGGCACGATCGACCTGACCAACGGCGGCTCCAGCACGAGCGATGCACTGGTGGTGAACGGCAACTACGTTGGGCTCAACGGCCGGCTGCTGGTGCAAAGCGTGCTCGGCGCAGACGGCTCGCCCAGCGACAGGCTGGTGATCGTGCAAGGCACGGGCTCGGGCAGTACGTCGATCGGCGTGACCAACGTCGGCGGAACGGGCGGCGCAACGGTGACGGACGGCATCATGGTCGTGCAGGCGACGAACGGCGCAACGACGACCGCAAGCGCGTTTTCGCTGCCGAGGCCGCTGATGGCTGGCGCCTACACGTACTACCTGTTCAAGGGCGGTGTGAGTGCTGGAACGGCCGACAACTGGTACTTGCGTTCGAGCGTTGCTCCGGTCCCAACGTCAACGCCGACGCCGACGCCAACACCGACGCTCATCGGCCCCGTCGCTGCGGCCGGCACGCCGCCATTGCCGCCGCCGCCCGCCGCCGGTTCCGACCCAACGCCGCTCTACCGGATGGAAGTGCCGGTGTATGCCGAAGTACCGGTCCTCGCGCGCGAACTCAACATCGCGCAAATCGGCACATTTCACGACCGGCAAGGCGAGCAATCGCTCCTGAGCGAGACTGGCGCGCTGCCGGCTGCATGGGCCCGCATATGGGGAGAGCATGCGACCCAGCGCAACAGCGGCGCCGTCAATCCAGAATTCAGCGGTGCGATGGGAGGCGTCCAGGTCGGCCACGACGTGTACGCCGACACGAGCCCGAGCGGCCATCGCAATCATTATGGCTTCTTTGTCGGCTTCGCCCGGGCGACGGGCGATGTCAGCGGATTCGCACTCGGCTTTCCCGACTTCGCGGCCGGCCATCTCTCGATCAACGCGTACAGCGTCGGCGGCTACTGGACGCACATCGGTCCCGGCGGCTGGTACACCGATGCCGTGCTGATGGGCAGTTCGCTCACGATCGATCCATCATCGAATGAGGGTGTCAAGACGAGCACACATGGCCATGCAGAGGCGGCCTCGCTCGAAGCCGGCTTGCCGATTCCGCTCGCCGCCAATCTCAGCGTCGAGCCACAGGCGCAACTGATCTGGCAGCACGTTTCAGTGAACGACCTCGACGATGGCATATCGACCGTGTCGTTTCATGGCGCGAGCGGTCTGATCGGACGTCTCGGCGTACGGCTGCAGGGGCACTTCGAAGGCGCGGGCACGGTGTGGCAGCCGTATCTGCGCGCCAATCTCTGGCGATACTTCGGCGGAACCGACAGCGCGACCTTCGCAGCGACCACCGTGATCCCCACCAGCGTCGCGGCGACGGCGGCCCAGTTCGGTCTGGGCGTGGTCGCGCGCGTGAGCAGGCGCGGCAGCGTGTTCGCGACCGCGGGCTACACGACGAACGTGAACGGGGCCCATCGCAGCATCGTGGGCGGCGATGTCGGCGTGCGCTGGAGCTGGTGATTCGGCACGGGATGTCACATCTCGTCCGAGGAGCCATCTGGAAAGTCTTCCGCCTCGCAAACCGACACTCGCGACCGACACCCTGGGTGGCTACCTCGTCTGGAAGTGCTCGCCGATCCGTAGCGGCCAGCATCATCTTTCCGTTTTCACGGCCCCGTTCACACGGCGCTGGCGCCACCATCAATTGCCAGCACCTGGCCGGTAATATGCTTGCCGGCTTCGCTCGCGAACAGCAGCGCGGCGCCCTTGAGGTCCTCGTCGTCGCCGAGGCGCCGTAGGGGAACGCCGGCGCTCATCGCTTCCGCACCCAGCCTCGCGATCGACCCCTGGGTCATCTTCGACGGGAAGAATCCTGGTGCCAACGCGTTGACCGTGATGTTGTGCTCCCCCCATTCCCCTGCAAGCGTGCGTGTGAAGTTGATTACCGCTCCCTTGGATGTGTTGTATGCGATGGTCTTCATCGTGCCCGGCGGATTGCCCGAGAGGCCGGCTATCGACGCCACGTTGATGACACGACCGTAGCGGCGCGGGATCATCGACAGTTTGCCGATGCGCTGCGTAAGCAGGAACAGCCCGCGGATATTCAGGTTCATGACCTTGTCCCAGGCATCCGTCGGGTAGTCTTCCGCCGGTGCGCCCCAGGTTGCGCCAGCGTTGTTCACCAGGATGTCGACGTGACCGAGGCGGGCCAGCGCCTTGTCCGCGAGATCGGCGATGTCCGCCTCGCGCGAGCCGTCCGCAGCGATCCAGTCCACTGTTATGTCGCGCGCTTGCAGATGGATCTGGGCGGACTGCAACTCATCGGCCTTACGCGCCGACAGCACGATCCGGGCTCCCTGCTCGCCGAGCGCCTCGGCAATCTGGAGGCCGAGGCCCCGTGAGCCGCCGGTAACGAGTGCCGTCTTGCCGGTCAGGTCGAACAACTGTTGAATTGTGCGCATGCTGTCTCCGTTCTTTCTGTCGATGTCGTGTGTCTGGAAGAGGCGCTTAGAACCACGCGTCCTGCATATCCAGTGTGGTGCGGTCCAGCGAGGCCAGCAGGTCCAGTTGCGGCCCGGTCTTCGGCAGTTCCCAGCGGAAGAAATAGTCGGTTGCCGCCAGCTTGCCCCGGTAGAAGTCTATTTCGGCGCCTGTGGCTCTCGTCAGTGCCGCCCGCGCCACCAGCGCCTGCTCCAGCCAGATCCACGCGACCACGATATGACCGAACGCCTCCAGGTAGACCGTGGCGTTGGCGAGCGTCAGGCTCGGGTCGCCGCCGGACCACAGGATCCGGGTGACTTCCGTCAGACGCTTCATCACGGAAGCCAGCGCTTGTGCGTGGCCGTCCAGGGTGGCATCGCCGGATCTGGCGGCATATGCGATGCTCGCCTGCACGCGTTCGGCGAATAGCCGCAACGCAGCGCCGTCCTTCACGACGACCTTGCGGCCCAGCAGGTCAAGCCCCTGGATGCCGTGCGTGCCTTCGTGGATCAGATTGAGACGGTTGTCGCGATAGAACTGCTCGACGTTGTACTCGCGTGTGTACCCGTAGCCGCCGTGGACCTGGATCGCGAGATTGTTGGCTTCCAGACACCACTGCGACGGCCAGCTCTTCGCCACCGGCGTGAGCAGATCGAGCAGCAGCGTCATCCGTTCCAGTTCGGCGGGATCGGCGATTGCGCGCGCCTCATCGACCAGTTGCGCGCAATACAGGTTCAGCGCGAGGCCACCCTCGACATAACTCTTCTGCGCAAGCAGCATGCGGCGGATGTCGGTATGTTCGACGAGCGGCACCTGCGGCGAGGCCGGATCCTTGCCGCCAGCTCCCACGGGTCGCCCTTGCGGGCGATTGCGAGCATAGTCAAGCGCATGCAGGTAGCCGGTATAGCCGAGCATGGTCGCGCCGAGGCCAACGCCGATGCGCGCCTCGTTCATCATGTGGAACATGCAGGCGAGACCCTGATGCGGTTCCCCCACCAGATAGCCGATCGCGCCGGCTTTGCCGCCCGGTGTGTACTTCGTGCCCTCGCCGAAATTCAGCAGGCAGTTGGTCGTGCCGCGGTAGCCCATCTTGTGGTTCAGGCCGGCCAGCACGACGTCATTGTGCTCACCCAGCGAGCCGTCCGGGTTGACCAGATACTTCGGGACGATGAAAAGCGAGATGCCCTTCACCCCGGGAATCAGTTTGCCATCCGGGCCGGGGATCTTGGCGAGCACCAGATGCACGATGTTGTCGGCGAGTTCGTGTTCGCCGCCGGAGATCCACATCTTGTTGCCGCGCAGCCGGTATTGCGGCCCGAGCGGCGAGTCGCCCTCAGGGTCGGCCCGGGTGACGATATCGGACAGCGACGAGCCCGCCTGCGGCTCAGACAGGCACATGGTGCCGAAGAAACGGCCCTGCAACTCCGGCAGCACAAACGTGTCGATCTGAGCCGAGGTTCCGTGTGCAAGCAGCAGATTGGCGTTGCCGATGGTGAGGAACGGATAAGCGCTCGTGGCGACGTTCGCGCCCTTGAACCACGCGAAACCTGCCTTCTCCACGACCAGGGGAAGCTGCATCCCGCCCAGCTCGTAGTCCTGGCCGGCTGCCATCAAGCCGGCGTCGCAAAAGGCCTTCAACGCCGTTTTGACCTCAGGGATAACTGCAACGGTCTCGCCGTCGAAGTGCGGCTCCTGCTGGTCGTTCTTCTTGTTGTGCGGGGCGAACAGATCGGTCGCGATCTTCTCGCAGGTATCGAGCGCGGCGTCGAAGGTTTCGCGCGAGTGATCGGCGTAGCGCGCGATACGCGTCAGCTGCTCGACCTTGAGCCATTCGTACAGCACGAAATTCAGGTCACGGCGGGACAGTATCAACGACATGGTGTGTCTTCGCAGAATGGACAATAGGAAGCCGCTGTCGCGCGTGTGCGACTGGCTGGAGCAGGGCGGCCGCTCCGCGGGCTGATGCGACTCGTTTCCGGGAAGCATACATAAAATAGAACGAACGTGCTATTAGGCTTTGTCCCGAGAAGGCGATGCTTGCGGGCCGCCCGCTGGGCACTGAGATGCACGGCAGCCATATCCGGCTGAGCCACTGCGTCATAGACTGCTGTCTGTCACCGGCTCAACAGTTGCCTATCTTCTGAAATACCTGGGAGACATGGTCCGCCACCGGAACATCCGGTGGCGCTGAAAGCGGCATTCCGTCCATCCTTTGTTCCCATTGATCGAAGAGATCTCACCATGGAATATGTCGAAAGCCTGCGCGTTTTCCGGTCGGTGGTCGAATTGAAGAGTTTCACCCGAGCGGCGGATATTCATGGACTGGCCCGGCCAGCGGTGTCGCGGGCGATAGCGGGGCTGGAAGAGCGCATGGGATGCCGGCTGTTAAACCGCACCACTCGACAGGTCTCACTCACCGAAGCCGCGGAACGATTCTACGAAGGCTGCGTGCGCATCCTGGATGATCTGGATGCACTCGAAGCGGATGTAGCAAACCAGACACGGGAAGCGGGCGGCGTCTTGCGCCTTGTCGCCCATACGACGGCGACGGTAAGCCGGCTGGTTCCCTTGATCGCCGGATTCAAGCGGGCCCATCCGAAGGTCACGCTCGACGTGACGCTGACGGAGCGGCCCGTCGACCTGGTCGCCGACGGGTACGACCTTGGCATCATTGTTCCGTACATGCTGACGAGCGAAACGACGGTCGTGCGTCTGCTCGAACGTATTCCGGTTGTCATCGTCGCGACGCCACAGTATCTGAAGGCGTCGTCAACGCCAGGACATCCATCGGAACTGGCCAATCATCTTTTTGTACCGATTTCGCCATCCATTCGTCGCCCCAGCATCGGCTTCCGGATTGACGAGGACGAGCTGAGCGTTCCGCTTCGTTTCGATGTTTCGTCGAACAGCCCCGCCTTCAACCTGGAAATGGTGCTGCAGGGATTCGGAATCGGTGTTGTGCCCATAGCCCTTGTAGAGGACGAATTGGCCTCGGGAAAACTCGTGCGCCTGTTCACTGGTTTGCAGCTTGTCGACGACAGCATCGACATCCAGCTCGCGTACAGCAATCGGACACTGCAGCCTGCCAAGGTGCGCGCGTTTATCGACTATGCGGCCGTCTTTTTCACGGCGCTGGCGACATCGCGCTAGCGCGGTAAAACGACCTGCGAAACGCGGCGGAAGCAAAAAACGCTGCATAAGTCGCCACTTGCGGTGGCGAGGCCGATTGGATCCGGACCATGTACGCGCCAGGTCGGCGCCCCAGACAGAACTCCCGATATTCCTCGGGCAATTGGTGCGAGAAACGACAACAAACTGATAATCCGGCACGTATCGCTTCCCGGTGGCCGTTGCATTAACGTGTGCATATGCACTCAACTGATCTTCAAGACGACGACTGTTTCGCCCTTCGCCAGGCCTCTCGACACATTTCGAAGCTTTACGAGCGTCATCTGTCCGAGGTCGGCATCACGCCCACGCAGTTCAGCATTCTCAGGGCGTTGTGTCGTTGTCCGAATCTGACTATGACTGAACTGGCCCAGGCGATGGTGATGGACAGAACGACTCTCGTTCGGGCGCTTCAACCTTTGCTCCGGCGTGGACTGGTGGTTGCTCCTGCCGAAGAGCAAAGCAATCGGCGAGTGCGGGTCGTGCTCACGAGGAGAGGGGCTGCGAAGCTTGACGAAGCGGCCGCTCACTGGACAGCTGCGCAGGCCAGTTTCGAACGTAACTTTGGGCAGCAACAGGCAACTCATCTGCGAAGTGAACTGTTCCGCATGACGAGCGAACTGTCCGAAAGGTAACCACAAAGCAACAAACTGATTCACTTCCGTGCATCGATACGTGAACACCTGAACGCTATTGTGTGCATATGCACTATTAATCGTACGAAGACATGTTCCCCAGATGAGCCAAAGGAAAATCGAAACCATGATGAATCATCACCGACCCCAGTTGCGACCGGGCGCATGGGCGGCCTCGATAGCCGCAGCGGTAGCGGCGCTCGGCCTGGCCGGATGCGTCAACTACGGCGGCATCAGGAGCGACAAGCAGATCGCGCCTCCCGCAAAGTTCGAGACGAAGCAGAGTTTGCCCGCGGAGGGCGGACAGTGGCCAGCAATGGATTGGGCTAAACAATTCGGTGATCCACAACTGCCCACACTGATCGACGAGGCGTTACAGGGTAATCCGACGATCGACCAGGCACGCGCCCGCATCGAGAAAGCATCTTCATATGTCGGCAGCGCCAAGTCGACCCTCTATCCGAATGTAACGGGCAGCTATGCCTGGACGCGTCAACTCTATACGGGCAATGGCATCGTGCCGCCGCCGTACGGCGGCACGTGGCAGAGCGAGAACACCGTGCTCGCCAGTGCTTCGTGGGACCTCGACCTGTGGGGCAAGAATCGGGAGCGGCTTCGTCAGGCCATCTCACAGGAAAAGGTAGCCGACGCCGAAGCCGAGGAGGTGCGCATCTCCCTGGCCGCCTCAGTGGCAAGCACGTACAACCATCTTGCGCAGCTCTATGCGTTGCGTGATATCGAGGTTCGCGAAGTGAAGAATCGCGAGGATATCGGGCGAATCACGGATGGGCGGGTTGGGGCGGGGCTCGACACCAACGTGGAGCGGCAGACCGCATATGGCGAAACGGCAACGAGCCGCTCCAGCGTCAGCGACCTCGATGGACAGATCACGACCGTACGCTACCAGCTGGGTGCCCTGCTTGGTGAAGGACCGGACGGCGGCCTCAAGATCGCCAATCCATCGCTCGGAGAGGGTGCCAGCGTTGCGCTTCCCGACAACCTTCCCGCCGATCTGCTTTCGCGTCGCCCGGACATCGTTGCGGCCTTCTGGCAGGTAGATGCAGCAATCCACGATGTGAAGGAAGCGAAGGCTGAGTTCTTTCCGGACATCAACCTCTCCGCAGCGGCGGGACTGGACGCGTTTGGCTGGGGGCGCCTGCTGACGGCCGGAAGCCGTCAGATCCAGGCGGGATCAGCGATTCATCTTCCTATCTTTGATGCCGGTGCCCTGCGCTCCCAACTGAAGGGCCGTTATGCGGACTTCGATTACGACGTCGCGACGTACAACCAGACGTTGATCAACGCGTTATCCGATGTTGCCACGCAAGTCACGCAGATCCACTCAGCCGACCGTCAACTGGTCGATGCGCAGCAGGCACTGGATGCGCAGACCAAGGCGTATCAACTCGCACTCGTTCGATACAAGGCGGGTTTGAACCAGCAACTGCAGGTGTTGAACGCGGACGATAACCGGCTCGCAGCCGAAACGGCCGTCGTCAACCTCGAGATGGACCGCCGCGGCATGCAGATCGGGCTGATCAAGGCGCTAGGCGGTGGCTTCGATGCCTCGCGCGCAGGCCTTGCCACTGCAGAGACACCGATTCCTGCGCCGTCCAACGGCACGACAACTCACTGAACGACCAGATCGGCCGTCAGGCGTAGCTGCAGGACGGCGTACCTCAAACCTTGTTGGAGCTATCGATGAATACCCCTCAGTCACCGTCGGTTAACGAGCCGACGAAGCAACCCGGAAAACGCAAAGCGCTGCTTGCGCTGCTTGTCGCTGCCCTTGCGACGGCGGGTGCTGCCTATGGCGCCTACTATTTCCTTGACGCCCGTTACCACGTGGATACCGACGACGCCTACGTCAACGGCAACGTCGTTCAAATCACGCCTCAGGTCACGGGCACCGTGATCGCAGTCAATGCGGACAACACGCAGGTCGTGAAGAAGGGCGAACCGGTTGTCCAGATCGATCCGGCCGATGCAAAGATCGCGCTGCAACAGGCGGAGGCCAATCTGGGGCAGACCGTGCGCCAGATACATGGTCTGTATGTCGACGATGACAAATATCGTGCGGGAATCGCGCAACGTCAGTCGGATCTTTCGAAGGCACAGGACGATCTGCAGCGCCGGCTTTCCACGGGCATGACAGGAGCGGTGTCGGATGAAGAAATCTCGCATGCACGCGACGCAGTCCGGTCAGCTCAGGCAGCGCTTGACGCTGCCCGGCAACAGCTCGGTGCCAATCGCGCGCTGACGGCCAATACGTCGGTCGAGAACCATCCGGATGTCCAGGCAAGCGCCGCCCACGTTCGCGACGCATACCTGGCTTATGCGCGCACGACGTTGCCGGCGCCGGTGACCGGGTATATCGCGCAGCGTACGGTCCAGGTCGGGCAGCGCGTGTCTCCAGGCGCACCGCTGATGTCCGTGGTGCCACTCGAACAGGTTTGGGTCGATGCGAACTTCAAGGAGTGGCAGCTTCGCCACATTCGGGTTGGACAACCTGTTGAGCTGACGGCCGACGTCTACGGGTCCTCCGTCGTCTATCACGGCAAGGTGGTGGGCTTTACGCCAGGCACCGGATCGGCACTGGCGCTGTTGCCTGCGCAGAACGCGACCGGTAACTGGATCAAGGTGGTGCAGCGGCTACCGGTGCGCATCGAGATCCCACCCGCGGAACTGGAAAAGCATCCGTTGCGCGTGGGTCTTTCAATGAACGTGGATGTCGACGTCAAGGACCCCAATGGCGCGCAGCTCGGTACAGGATCTCCCTCGACCTACAAGACTGACGTATTCGCAAAGTATGGCGACGATGCGGATGCTGCGATCGCGCACATCATTGCCGAAAACGAATGATCGTCCCCCACTGGTCAGGGGCATGTGAAACACGCGGTGCCCCTTTCGCCAGATACACAATCGCCGGATCTTCACCATGACCACCAACCATCCGAATCACCCCCCGCTTACGGGGGCGACACTCGCCTTGGGCTCGCTTAGCGTGGGCCTCGCGGGCTTCATGACAGTGCTGGACTCATCGATCGCCAACGTCGCTATTCCGACCATCTCGGGAAACCTCGGCGTATCGGTTGATGAAGGCACGTGGGTTATCACTGTATTTGCCGCTGCGAATGCAATTGCGATCCCGTTGACCGGCTGGCTGACCCAGCGACTGGGTCAGGTTCGCCTGTTCGTCGGTTCGATCCTGCTGTTCGTATTTGCGTCGTGGTTGTGCGGCATTGCGCCAACGTTGCCGATCCTGCTTCTTGCACGGGTGCTGCAGGGAGCCGTGGCCGGACCGCTGATTCCGATGTCCCAGGCGCTGCTGCTCAGTTCGTGGCCAAAGGCGAAATCCTCGCTGGCACTCTCGCTATTCTCAATGATTGTGGTGACCGGGCCGATTGTGGGGCCGGCACTCGGCGGGTGGGTCACGGATAGCTACAGCTGGTCATGGATCTTCTATATCAACATCCCGGTCGGGCTATTCGCTGCCGCGATGGTCTGGATTCTCTACCGCAAGCGCGATACACCGGCTAAAAAGCTGCCAATCGACGTTGTCGGGCTGCTACTGCTGATCGTCTGGGTCGCATCGCTTCAGGTGATGCTGGACAAGGGCAAGGATCTCGACTGGTTCTCGTCGAGCACGATCGTCGTTCTGACTATCGTTGCCGCAGTGGGCCTTGCGTTATTCATTGTCTGGGAGCTAACGGAAAAAAACCCTATCGTCGACCTTACCCTCTTCAAGCAGCGCAACTTCCTTGGAGGCACGGTTTCGATTGCTGTCGCGTATGGCATCTTTTTTGGAACGCTGGTGTTGCTTCCGCAGTGGATGCAGGAGTACCTGGGTTATCGGGCAGTTGATGCGGGGCTCGCGACGGCGCCGCTGGGCATTTTCGCAGTGATCGGCGCACCGATCATGGGTAAGATCCTGCCACGTTCCGATGCGCGCATCATCGGCACGTGTGCGTTCATCGGCTTCGCGATCGTCTACTACATGCGCTCGTATTTCTACACGGATCTCAGCGAAGGGTACATTATCCTGCCGACCCTGCTGCAGGGTATTCCGATGGCGCTGTTCTTCGCGCCGCTGACCGTGATCATCCTGTCAGGGCAACCGCCCGAAAAGGTGCCAGCCGCTGCCGGCCTGTCCACCTTCGGACGCATGTTTTTTGGCGGCATCGGCACGTCGCTGGCGGGCGTCGTGTGGAACAACCGAACGATCATGCACCATGAAATCCTGACGCAGCAGTCGAGTCCGACCAACCCGATGTTCAATGCGCAAATGAACAGCTATCACTCAGTGCTCGGCCTGGGCCAGCAAGCATCGTATGCGCTGTTCGATCATACAGTGCAGACGCAGGCCGCCATGTTAGGGCTGAATGACGTGTTCTATGGTGCAGCGATCATCATGATTATCATTATCCCGCTCATCTGGATCACGAGGCCTGGCAAGGCTGGCGGTTCGAGTGACGCGGCCGCAGGTGCACACTGAAAGACGGGTGGGGCACCTACCGGGAACGACACGGTTGTCCCGGCCAGCTGGCGCAATTGTGTCGTGGTCGGAGGGCTTAATATTCCGCGCCCTGCGGAATTCGCCCTCCGGGCCTGTGAGCGGCGTTCAACCTCGGATCTTCGCTCGACGCCATCACGTGCAGGTCGGCTGCACGGAACACACCCGGGCGGTGCCGGGCTAAACACGCAGGTAGCTCAATTGTCGTCAGATCTGCTCGGTAGATGCTCGTGCGGGACCGGCTCCGCTTCTGCGGCATCAGGAACGTCAATGGGAGTGCCCGGCACAGGTCCAGGAGCCGGCGACCCGGTGCCTGGCGTAACGCCGTGGACCGGGTGGTCCGGACGTCCTGGCGGGTGAATCGGTCGTGTGGTCGAGGTTGAGGGCATGATTTCCTCCTACTCTGGCGTGACCAGCATCGACCATCATACCTCTATCGGAGACGCAGAACGTACCGCCCCCAGGGCCAGTATCCGACCACCTTCAGCGGAACCGCAGACATGCTGGCATGGCCCGCGCGTGCGTGCCTGACCGATAGCGCGCGTTGTACCCGCTACGCACACGGGCGGCACGATCAATCCAGTGAAAGCCAGGAAAACGGTATGGCTTGTCGAACGTCCTTTCACAGGCTGGCCGCATCTATCGGGCCTTCTTGTGAGGGCCGGGATGCTCTGGTGGTTTTGCCGATAGTAAAGAGTTCTTCCATTCCTTAGCGACAGCGGCAGACGGTTATTGAGCCTTTGCGGTGATCGAAATTCGGGCAACGTAGCAAATTCACGCGCCAGTAATAAATATTTCGCAATATCGGAGTATGGATAACCACCTCAAGAAAACGCTAACCTATAAATACAATCTTCAAATATAAATTAACCCTGTCAATTCAAACATTGACGTGTAGGCAGGACCAGCCTGGGCCATGCCAGTCGTGCCTCCATTGGCGTCCGCACGGCATTGTGGGTTCAACGCGCTGCCACGCCACATGCAAAAAGCATTGAACAGACGAAACGACTGCGCCGATAAAAACATCCTACGTATTGCAATTGAAAATTGAGCGGTTATGATGACGTCTCCGTACCGTCGATTTCTCGAATGATCGCTTTACAGATGAGGCGCCGGGAATATTTGCCGGGCATTCGCCGCCAGAGAGCAGTAATTAATACTTCCAGTGCAGACAGACTAAATGGAGGAGACGATATGCTGAGTCCCCATGAATTCGCCACCTTAATGCTCATCAAGGACGCGCCGGATCAGATCGAACTGGGCCGCGCTGAGCTCGACACGCTGCTGGAGCGTAAGTTCATATCACTGGAAGACCTCACTTCAGGACGCCCACGTCCTCATGTCACAAGCAATGGCGATTTCATCCTCAAGGCGGTCGCCCGGATGCGCTAGACATTTGCGGCGTGCGCCACCCGGACATGAACGAAGCCGCGGGGTTCGCTCGCCCTCATGTTCGACAAGAGCGCCACTGCATCACACGGCGAGCGCCTAAGCAGTCGTGAATCAGGTGTCTCAGTTTGGCCTTAATTTGTAGTGCTTATTGGTGTAATGACAGTCCGAAGCCCTCGCGACGCATGCTGCCTGGCAGGCGTCCTTGTGCTTCGATTTATTCACTATCGCGATCCGTTGCGCTACACCCGTCCTATCGGGGTTTCGCGCGCCGGATCGAATCTTGAGGAATTTGACAATGGCTCTATCGAACCCCGAGCAAATCGCTGCCGCTCAGAAGGCCAGCCTCGAAGCGTTCTTCGGATTGACCGGCAAGGTCTTTGAAGGCGTCGAAAAGCTGGCCGTGCTGAGCCTGCAGGTCGTCAGGTCCACGCTGGCGGAAGCTCAGGAGAGAATGACGAAGGCGCCCGGCACGACAGACCCGCAGCAGTGGTTCGCGCTGGAGGCAGGTTTCAGCGGACCTTTCGCGGAAAAGTCGCTGTCGTACGGCCGGCAAGCGTTCGACATCGCATCGACAACGCAAGCTGAGGTCACACAACTCGCGCAGACGCAGTACGAGCGGTATAACGCTCGCGTGCAGGCATTCATCGAGGAAGCGGCGAAGAGCGCTCCAGCAGGTTCCGAAGTAGCGATCGCCGCGTGGCAGTCCGCGATCAGCGCCACCACGACGCTGTGCGAATCGCTGCAGAAGACAGGGCAACAGGCCGTGGAGATTGCCGGAACCAATCTTGATGCAGTTATGGCCACCACGTCCAAGGCCGCGCAACGCAATGCCGGGAACGAGCCCGTAGCCGCGATTGCGAAGCGATAAGGCTGCCGCGGGCAGCGATGCCCGCGGTGTCGCCTGCAGATCATATGAAGGATTACTCATAGCTAACGGGGCCTGGCCTCCAATACTTCCAATTCTTGACTGAAGGCAGTGTTGCTCCAGATGAGCACGCGGCCAGCCTTTGTGAGGACGATTCAATGGCAAAGCAGATCGCGGTGGTGACGGGTGGAATGGGCGGACTTGGCGAAGCGATCAGCATCAAGCTGCATGACGCCGGCTATGCGGTCGTGGTCACTCATTCGCCGGGTAACACCGGTGCGAACGAGTGGCTCGCACGGATGGAAGCGCAGGGACGACAGTTCCGCGCGTACACGGTCGACGTCGCCGACTACGACTCGTGCGAAAGATGCGCGGCGCAAATCAAAGCTGAAGTCGGACCGGTCGACATCCTGATCAACAACGCTGGCATCACGCGCGACGCGAGCTTCAAGAAGCTGGACAAAGTCAACTGGGACGCGGTGATCCGCACCAATCTGGATTCTGTGTTCAACATGACGAAGCCGGTGTGCGACGGCATGGTCGAGCGCGGCTGGGGCCGGATTATCAACGTGTCGTCGATCATCGGCTCCAAGGGCGGGTTCGGTCAGACGAACTATGCAGCGGCGAAGGCTGGCATGCATGGTTTCACGAAATCGCTGGCGCTTGAGGTGGCGAAGAAGGGCGTCACCGTCAACACGATCTCGCCCGGCTATATCGCGACGAAGATGGTGATGGCAGTGCCAGAGGAAATCCGCGAGACGAAGATCATTCCGCAGATTCCGGTCGGTCGGCTCGGACAGCCCGACGAAGTCGCCGCACTCGTGCTGTATCTGTGCTCGCGCGAGGCGGGCTTCGTGACCGGAGCCAACATTGCGATCAACGGAGGGCAACACCTGCAGTGAACCGGAGAGATCAGCAATGGAGGTTCCGATGAGTGAAGCAGTGGCAATCGTCGTAGGTTCATTCGTGCTGGTGATGGCCGCAGCGTTCGTCGCCGCTCACTATCACCGGGAGCAAATGCGCCGAAAACTGCTCAGACGGCTGGATCACCATCACGACTGGCGGGACTGGAGCAGTGCCCGGCATTGAGCTTCTGCGCCCGTGGTATCAAGGGTGATCGCATCGATCGGTCGGTACAAGTCAACTAGCGGCCGCTCGCGAGGGAAAACGAGGGGCCTGTAAATTTCCCTGAGAGGAGGGGCCTTTGCCGGAATGACGTCCATATATAGGAAAACCTCACCCTCGTTTCCGCAACCCGGCACGCCAACAGTCATCTTGTACCCGCGACTTTGCCATGGCCTGCCGGGCGGCTCTTCACATGATCGATGAAGGCGCGCAGCTTCGGCATGATCTGCCGGCGGCCTGGATAGTAGAGAAACACGCCCGGTATCACCGGCGCGAACGGCTCCAGCACGTGCACCAGTTTTCCCGCTCTCAACCCGTCAGCTGCCATCGGCTCAGGTAGCTGGGCAAGGCCTATGCCTTCGACTGCCGCGCCAAGCATGGTGGGAAAGTCGTTGGCGATGAAGGGCCCGGATACGGCGATCTCGATCGCGTGGCCGTTGTCGTTGAATGACCATAGCGCGAGCGCGCCGCTGGATCGCCGCCATCGCAAGCATGCGTGCTGGCGCAGATCGTCCGTGTGCCTGGGCGGGCTGCGCCCTGCGAAGTAGGCAGGACTGCCGACGACGATGAGACGAAACGGCGGCGTCAACGGTACCGCGACCATGTCGGCGTCGACGAACTGACCCAGCCGGATGCCGGCGTCGAACCCTTCCGCCGCAAGATCGATCAGCTCCTCGCTTGCGGCGATCTCGACCTCGACCTCGGGATAAGCCTGGCAGAAAGATGCAATCAGTGGTTCCAGCAGGATTGGCACCACCGCGCGCGGCACTGAAAGACGCAACAATCCGGCGGGCCGCTGGCCGAGTCCGCGCGCAACCTCACTAGCGGCGACAAGCTCCTCGAAGGCAGGCTTTGCGCGCGAAAGAAACCGTTCGCCGGCTTCGGTCAGGCCGACACTACGCGTGGTGCGTATGAAGAGCGCTGCGCCAATGCGGGCTTCAAGTACACGCACCGTCTGGCTGACGGCCGACGGCGTCACCCCGAGTTCCGCGGCTGCCCGGCGAAAACTGCGATGCTGGGCAACGCTCAGAAACACCTCCACGCCATCGAGCGCGCCCTGTCTGACTGTGAAGTTCTGCTTCATAGCCCGTCAACATTGTGATGAATAGTCGCTCGTGAGAGGCCATGGTACACCTACGCCTGCAGATGAGGCGTCATGCCGATGTCGATTCGCAAGCCCTGAACAATCCGCCAGGACCGTGGAGGAACCTTGCAATGACTGATGCACTTGATGGTGTGCGAGATCACTATCGCGCGACCGGTCTGACCGACCGGCTGAAGATCGCGCTCACGGTCCTTGGGCCGGAGGATCAGCGGCTCACACCGCAGCAACTGGGCGCCCTCGACCAGTTTCACACCCGCGGGCTTGCTGCCACCGCCGAGCTTGCCAGACTGGCCGAGATCACCGCCGACATGTCGGTGCTGGACGTCGGTTCGGGCGTTGGCGGGCCGGCCCGTTTTCTGGCTGCAACCTGTGGCTGCCGGATGACGGGTATCGACCTCAGCGAACCGTTCGTGGATGCCGCACGCTATCTCACCCGGCGCACCGGGCAGAGCGAACAGGTTTCGTTCCATACCGCCAGCGCGCTGGAACTTCCCTTCGACGGCAGCCATTTCGACGCCGTATTGCTGCAGCACGTGGCGATGAACATCTCCGACCGCGCACGGCTTTACAAGGAGATCGAACGCGTGCTGAAGCCATGCGGCAGGTTTGCGACGTACGACGTCGTCCCCCAAGGGGACTTCCTTCGGGGCGCCCCAAACGGCAGCGAACCGTACTACCCCGTTCCCTGGGCGCGAACGCCGGCAACAAGCTTTCTCCTGACGGCCGACGCAACGCGCGAGGCGATCGAACAGGCAGGTTTCCGCACGCTGGCATGGCAAGACGACACCGAGGCCGCAAAGGCCTGGTTTACCCAACTGCGTGCGTCAGGGCCTCCGCCCTCACCAAATCTCGGCGTGGTCATGGGGCCGGACTTCGCAGAGCTTACTGCCAACCTGGGACGAAATCTCCTGGAACGCCGACTCGGCATTCTCACCGCGGTGTTCGAGGCCGCATCCACGAAGACCCAAATTCACCTGGAGAACCGCTGATGAGCGCCGCCTCTGTTCCCGCTGGTATCGTCCCGCCGCGTCCCGTCTGGCGCAGCCTGCTTTGGCTCATCCCGTTGGCGGCGCTGTGGATTGTGTTGATCTACTGGATGCCGATTATCCCGACCAGCGGCGTGCCGACCACAGCCCATCAGCTGATGGCCCATGGGCTTATCGCGGTCGGTTTGTGGCTCGGCCTTGAAAGAACCGACCTGACGCCGGGCCGACGCCGCGCGACCTGGCTGGCGGTCATGATCCCAGACACGCTTTGGTTCGCGCTCGTCTGGAGCGCAGCGATCAATGGCGTCTTTCTCGCGGGCGCCTCACCCTTGCCGTTGTTGCCGTTGGCGATCTTCCCGCCGGTGATGATCGGCGCGCCGTTGTTGCTGTTGTCGAAGCGGGTGGGGCAGGTGCTCGATGCGATGCCGGCGAGCTGGCTTGTCGCTCTTCAGCTTTACCGGGTATTCGGCAGCTGGGCTCTCGCTGCCTGGCTGCATGGGGTGCTGCCCGGCGTGTTCGCGTTGCCGGCGGGAACTGGCGATGTGTTGACCGGCCTGTTCGCCGTGCCGGCGGCAATCGCTGTGGCGAGCGGTACCGCTCAAGGGCGCAAGGCGGCGATCGCCTGGAACATCTTCGGCCTCGCCGACTTCGCCGTCGCGATTACCCTCGGGATGATCACCTCGCCCGGCCGCTTCCAGTTGATCGTTCCGGGCGTGTCGAGCATCGGCGCCGGCGCTTATCCGGATGTGCTGACCCCTGCTTTCGTGGTGCCAGGCTCGATCCTGCTGCACGCGCTGTCGCTGCGCCAGCTGATCCGACGACGCGCCGGCTGATCTCCTTCCTGGCCTTCAATGCGCCAGACAACACCTGACAGGAGGCAACATGCCACCGGAACTTCTCTTCCAGTTGCATCTCGTTCTGGGGTATGTCGCGTGGCTGCTTTGCTTCCGCGTATACGTCTGGCCCAGGCTCAAGTCGATGGACCCATTTAAAGCGCAACGTGCCATCGCCACCTTGCACAGCTTCCGTTTCTTCGGGCTGGTCTTCATTCTGCCGGGCGTCGTCAGTCCTCAACTGCCTGCCAGCTTCGCCGTGTTCGCTGCATACGGTGACTTCGCAACGGGAGTTCTGGCGATGCTGGCGCTACTCACAGCACGAATACGCGCACTCTTCTGGTTGTTCGTCGTAACCTTCAATCTTGCCGGAGCCACCGACCTCATCCTCGACTACTACCACGCTATGCAGTCCGATCTTCCTGCGCGTGCGGGAGAGCTGGGCGCTATGTACGCGATTCCGGTCATCTACGTGCCTGTGCTGATGATTACGCATGTTTCCGCCTTCTATCTACTGCTGCGCCCTCAGCCCAGGGCGGCTCCGAGCTATTGATCGTTCCGTAAGTCATGACATTGCCAAAGCGTAGGCTGCTTCCAGCAGGCGGCGATGACCGAAGGACGTTTCTGCACGCTCTTGAACGTGTCGCGCGCGGCAGCGTTCAATTCGGTGATGCTGTCCGGGCGGAATGCCGGGCGTCACGATATCGGCCAGCCCCGCACGGATCGTCAGCGCAGCCTGGAGGTCGTTTAGAGCCGTTCGGGACCGCTGGTCGGCCATAACCGCCGTTCGCGGGCACCCAAAGGCCTGGCGTTTCGACCGCCCACGCCCAAGGGCGAGGAGAGGCGGCTGCCGACTGTCACGGATCGACTTAATCAAGCCGCCCAGGAAAGGTGTACGACCGACGCGTCGCTGATCGTCATCAGCCTGCGCGGTAACGTCTATCCGCGCGCACTGAGCATTGCCGCCGCGACGTTGCCGGCCAACCTTAACCTGAGTGGACTGTGCCGGCTCCGCGTGCTTTTCGAAGGCGTATTTTCAGGTTTCGGAGGTGTGGACAAAAGTGGCCAGGATCAGGCACTTCAAGGCCAGAGGCTTTCGGGACCCCACCTGGAGTTA
Organism: Paraburkholderia sp. GAS334; assembly: GCF_050436625.1. Classification (NCBI taxonomy): domain Bacteria; kingdom Pseudomonadati; phylum Pseudomonadota; class Betaproteobacteria; order Burkholderiales; family Burkholderiaceae; genus Paraburkholderia; species Paraburkholderia sp. GAS334. The sequence continues at coordinate 26,410 of NZ_JBNDMO010000049.1, forward strand.
CCGGCGGCTTGCGTCTATCCTTGTCTCATCGCTTTGGCTGCCAGCGGCGCCGACGAGGTCTTCCGCACTCTTCGATAGTGGCTACCGCCCAGCAAGGGCAAACCCAAAAGGAGAAAACCAGATGTCACGATCCATCTCGCTGCGTGCCTTCATGGTGTTCGGTAGTCTGGCCCTGGCGGGTGCGCTGACGTTGGCGCAAGCGGCGCCGGTCTCATTTCAAGTGCCGTTGACGGGCGCCCAACAGGTTCCGCCCGTGCAGACTCCAGGCAGCGGCAGCGCCAACCTCACGTACGACCCCAGCACGCGGGTCGTAACATGGAACATCAGCTTCAGCGGATTGTCGAGTCAGGGCACGATGGCGCATTTCCATGGGCCTGCCCCAGCCGGCAAAAACGCCGGCGTGAAGGTCTGGCTCTCTCAGAAGGGCAGCATGGAGATGACGAGCCCGATCAACGGTCAGGCCACGCTATCCCCGGACGACGCCAGGATGTTCGAAGCCGGTGACATGTACATCAACGTTCATTCCAAGAACAATCCGAATGGCGAAATCCGCGGCCAGGTGGTGCCGCCGAAGAGCAACTGACGCAACCACTGAAGCGGCACCCTTAGATCAGGTTCGCGGCAGGCTCAGAGATAGGCCGCGAGCAGCATCACCATGGCAGCACCGACGCCGAGCGGCAGCAGCGCCAGCAGCGCTGGCGTCTGCCGCGGCGCGTCGATGGACGAGGGCAGCAGCTTGTAGCCGGTTAGCATCGGACGCAGCAGGTTATGTCCCTTCGCTACCGCATAGAGAGCGATCACGAGCACGTGCAGCGCCACCGCGGCGAGCAGCACGTCCCAAACAAGCCCGTGCAGTGTCGAAATAGCGTTGGCGAGCCACACGGGCACCACTTCGCTCAACGGTCCTTCGTCGGCAATGTCGTTGTTGACGTAGAGCCCGCTCAGCGTCTCGACCAGCAGCAACGCGAGCAGCAGCAGGACCATCCAGCCGCCTGCCGCATTGTGCCCCACCTGCACATCCGGCTCGCGGCGAAACAGGTGACGCAAATGACGAAGTGCAGCCGCGGGCGACGCCACGAAACTGCGAAAGCGCGCGGTCTCACTGCCAAAGCAGCCCCACAGCAGCCTGGAAATAACCAGCGCGAGCAGCGTCTCGCCGACCCGGACGTGCCAGTCGATCCAGTTCAGCTTCAAGGTGACATAGGCCGCCGTGACCAGCACCACCACCAGCCAGTGAAACAGTCGCACCGGTGCGTCCCAGACCAGCACCGGGCGGCGGACAAGCTGTGTCGGCCGCGTGACAGGTTCGTGAGCATCCATGTGTCGTGTCTCCGTCCGCAAGCGGCTGGAAGAGATGCAGGCCCGGCCTGCACACCACGCCGGAGAATAACAACTCGGTGACGCAGTAGCCCATGATGTCCCGTACGCCAAGCCCCGCAATCGCGAGCGCCGGCAGCGCCCAGAACCGTTGCGCCATATTACCGTCTCCATCCTGTCCTCGTCGGCGTCAGGAAGACCCTGCCGAACGTGCGTCATATTAAAGCCCTTAATATGACGCAGAACCTGGCGAGTTCGAACTGCAGCACAAGCACAGGGGCTGCCAGGGTGTAACCTTTAAAAGATGCGCAGGATGTCCGATTCATTCAAGACACATGTCAGCGCGATGTCTACTTTCGGTACGCATGAATCGAAGGCAGGCAATTGCTCCGCTGACTATGTTCGCGGGGCTGTCCGCTGCCTCAAGAGGAGTTCACATGCAAGAGTTCGAGCGTATCAAGATCCTGTTCGTTGCCGGATTTGGACCGATCGTCCGCGATAAAAGCGTGGGCCGAAACTTGTACGGCGAGATCCTCAATATCTCATTCACGGAGGAGCAGGGCGGCTATCTGCATACCGAGGCCCTGAAAGGCGTTGGGAGTTTTGCCTTGTGGCCGCTCGAGCAGGCGGCACAGTCCTGCTTTGGCAAAGATTCCTGGCCAGACAACACGCCCGTTCCCCAGGCATGGCTCGAATTTGATGTCGAGAACGTTGAAGACGCAACTGCGGAACTGGAATCGCGAGGCTATCGAATGCTCGTCAGGAACAAGAAGGAGCCATGGGGTCAGACAGTCACACGATTTCTTTCGCCGGAAGGATTGCTGGTCGGACTAACAATCACTCCGTGGATGCGGCGCTCATAAACAACCGGAAGACAATCTGGACAGTGAGTTCATTTACAAAATACTCGTGCCAGTCATCCGAGCGGCGAAGGAACGGCGGCAAATCATAGCCGTGACGCATAACACCAATAACGCGGCTGAACTCCTGCGAGCATAAGACCTCTTTTTAATTTTACATAATATAAATTATCGATGTTTTGTGTGTAGTAGCTTTATAGAAATGTCGTGTTCTAGCCATTCAGAAATGTCGTGTTCTGGTCTCGGTATGCTTGCCGGTTCCCCGCGGGACGACGGAG
>NZ_JBNDMO010000050.1:0-28579 GCF_050436625.1 Paraburkholderia sp. GAS334
CGTGGTGGATAACTCGCAGCACCCTCAATTGGAGACAGCTGACCCACGGAAAACAGACCACCCAAGGGCTTGACTTCCAATGCCCCATAGAAGTGTGTTGCATCCACCGGTTGAATCCGCCCATGCCAATCAGCCGTTTCAATGATCGAGCGCCAGCGTGAGCGAAGGACCGTTCATGGCCGAACCGGTGTCCTACATTGAACAGGCGGCGTGGCCCGCCGTTGATCGATCCGCATCGGGCCAGCAGTCGACCCTCAACGGACGGTGGACCAGGCGGCACCTGGTCAGCAGGTTACTGGGTACAACGGCCTCCACTCCTTCGGGTCGCTCTGCAGGTCACCGGCCAAGCGGTTGTTCGCGGCAGCAACACGACTTGGCGAATGTCCGCTGGGGGCCGCACGCGGGCACCTTCATTGTGCGATGCGCCGCGTGCAGATTTATGCCTCATTGGCCCACGGTCTCGAATGGCAGCGTCCAGACGGTCACAGTGTTCGTGTTGTCGTCGACCGCTGCAAAGCGCACGAACTCATGCTGCGGTTGTGCGAACGCTATTCCAAACGCACCGTCTGGCGCCGGATCGATGGAAAGCTGCGCGACGAAACGGCCTTGCGGCGTGAATTCGACGATTTCGCTCGGCTGTTTCGGGTCCGCGTTGACCGCGTCGCCGTTCGCGACGAACAGGTGGCCGTTCGGTCCGAGGGTCATCGCGATCGGTCCGCGCAGATGAGCGTTGTCCGCATAGATCAGCACACCCTTGCTGCCGTCGTGCTGCGATTTGCCCGCACCGAAGACGGCGAAGATCGCGTTGTCGGCGGTCGACGCGACATACAGCACGTCGCGCTGTGGATCGTAGGCGAGTCCTGTCGGTCCGACGACCAGTGCTGCCGGATCGCTGCGAAATGTATAGCCGGAGGCGATCTTCGTGGCGCGGTTCAGATGAACGCCGCCATCGTCGATGCTGACGTCGAGCCTCGTGACGGTGCCATCTAACACGTTAGATACAAATACCTTCGCGTGGTCGCCCTGATCGAAGATCGTCAGATCCCAGGGACCGTTGATCTTTGCCATCGTGGGCGTCCATTCCGCAATTTGGCTGCCGCTTCGATTGATCACCAGCAGCGAGCCGGGTTGGATCGTTGCGGACGTGCCGTCCTTGGTCGGTACGCTGCCGACCAGCACGAAGCCGGCCCTGAGCACACCGAGCGCGGTGCTCAGACCGAGACGCGCAGGACCCTGAAAGAACGTGACCGGTTGGTCGTGCGGCACAATCTTGACGATGGTCGTGCCTTTGCCCTGAAGGTTACCTGCGCTCTGCGCGTTGTTGAAATTGGACACGAGCAGATCGCCTGCGGCGATCGTGCCGAAGCGGGGGAAGCCGTCCGGCACGAAGACGGCGCCGTACGGATTGAGGTCGCCGTTGGCGGGGACCGTCGATGAGGTGACGAACGACGGCGGCAGCAACGGCATGAGCTCACCAGCGATAGCGGTGCCCACTGTGGAAAGCGCGAGACCAGTGCCGTATAGCGTGGCCAGCAGCAGACGCTTCAGTGCGCGGCCTCGTCCACGGGCAACGCGCTGGCAGGATTGCCGGTCGATTTTCGGAGTAAGACCTTGTATGACGGGATTCATGACTTGGTTCTCCACGAAAGCCGCGGGGCAGACGCGTCTGTTGTCGCTGCACGCATCGCGTGCCGGCCGCCGCTAGCGAATTTCGCCCGTGTCCGCGCAACGGACGCTAGCACCGCAGTCCTGCGACTCGAACGCGGGCCGCACAGCGTCGGCAGCGGTGGGGCGAATCATGCAAACCAGGCAAACGCAGACCCGTTGCCGGATCGTCCGATGGCAAACTCGAATGCGGGCGAAGCGTGCGCAGTAAACGGTTGGCACGGGCAAATATTCCAGCGTGACTGGCCAAACCGAGGGCGCTTGCCACGCCAGTTCTTGAGTTGATGCAGATGTTGGCCGCTATGGATCGCGGCGTGCCGGGTGTCAGCCTGCTACGACGCGCAGGGCCCACGCACGAGCAGCTGAATGCAACAGGTCGTCGACGAGCGAAGCGTCCGAGCCGGCCTAAGATATTTCTGCCAGAATCGTCGGTCGACTGCATCGATGCGATCCGCCAGTCACGGGTGAGCAACGCCAACATGTCCCAACGGCTCTTCGCACCATGACAAGCCGAGTTTGCCCGGTGGATCAAGGTCTATGGGAAGGTCAATGACGAGATTCCGTCGGCGATCGCCGCACTCATAGCCGAGTTGCGCGCCGATGGGCAACGTCGAGGAGCTGCAAACGTGAAGCGAAGCACCCTGGTGATTCTGGCGCTGGCAGGCGGCGTTACGTCGGCCTCGACGCCTGGACAGGCGTCCGTGCCGAAGGCCGGCCCGACCGCTCCCGCGAGCGACACTGCGATGGCAGCTGCGCCACGCGCTCGCGCCGCTTCACCGACGGGTAGCGCAACGGCTGCCGATGGCGCGGTGTCTGCGACGCGTCCGGTTGGGGAGTCGCCGGCGCTGGCGGCGTCAGCCGGACGAATCGCTCAGCCGCCAACCCGCAGCGAGACGGAAGAGTCCGAGTCTGACGAGTATTGGTACCTCGGCGGCCATCGGATGAAGATCAGCAACGCACTGCTGATTGCGTCTGCCGGGCTGCTTACCGTCTTCACTGGCTTCCTGTGCCGGTCGACGTACAAGTTGTGGCGGGAAACCCGTGCGGGCGTCGCGATTGCCAGGCAAGCGGCGAATGCGGCCGCGCAAAGCGCGCTTGCAGCGCGGTTGAGTGCAGAGGCCTCGGTCGCGGCCGAGCAGCCACGCTGGATCGTCTCCGACATGCGTCTGTTGCTAGAAGACATGAATCCCAACACGGCGCGGCGCGGCGGTAGATTGGTCGTGACGTTGACCAACCACGGTCACACGGCCGCCGAGGTGACGCGCGCTGCGTTGTGCTGGAAGCTCGTGGCGCAGCTCGACCCGAAGCCGCGCTATCCGGGCGGCGCTATTGACGATCCCGGCGCGTTTGGCAACATCGTGAAGCAGGGAGAATCGTACAGCCTTGCCGAGTCCTTAAGCCTAAGTGGCGACGACGTGGATTGCATCAGGAAGGGCGGGACCCACCTGTGGGTGTTTGGCTACGTCGCGTATCGCGATTTCCTCGATCACCACTGGCGCAAAGGGTTTGTCGGTGTACTCGATCCGACGTCGACTCGGTGGTATCCGACCAGCGGCAACGGTGGCGGAACGCTTCGACAACCGGGGCTCCTGGCCGGCGCGGAAGCCTACACCTACACTCTGCCCGACGGGATTGACGAAGCGCCGGAGTCCGCGCGATGAGCCATCGCAGGCTGAAACCACGATCGAAGGGCCAATCGCCTCCTACCGCGGTCTCGGATCATGGGGTTGTTCCGACATTCGGCGGCGAACAGTAGCCAGATTGCAAACGATCAACCAAGCGACGGTGCGCGGCCACCTGTGGCCCGACTGCTGTCTGTCGTGAGGAGCATGACGGCGCTATGATGGGCCGGATACGCGAAAAGGGGGTATTTAGAGGCAACCGTCATGGTGCGCGGCAGACCCAGCGTGGGCAATGTGGGATTGCAAGCATCCCGAGCAAAGCCCCGATCTTCTGACGGTGGCGGCGGAGCATGGCGGACCGGCGAGAGGCCGACAAGAATAGTACGCGAAACATTTATGACAGTTCGTACGGACTTTCCGTCAGGCGGAAAGCCAGTGCGGGAGTCCGCCCGGGCCACTGTCTCGCCGCGATCACCGCCCGGCACGTGAAAGTGCTTCTGCCGCCGGATCGCCCGGCGGCGTCTTCAGGACTTCACCCCCCAAGCGCCCGACGACACTCATCGGCGCATGTCCGCCACGACTTCATGAACGCCTTGCAGGGCGCGTGCTTGTCAGCGTGCTTCTTGCATTCTGCCTCGCAATCATTGCTCGCGCCCATCGTGACCTTGGCGAGACCCGGAAACGCGGCGCCCACGAGGAAGACGTTGCCGCTATCGTCCCATGTAAGCACCGGGTCGGAAACACCAGTCCAGCCGGGTGTTGCCAGATTCGCGGAATCGTGCCATGTGATGCCGGCGTCGGTGGAATAGACCGTCGCCGAGGTGAAATCATAGGCCGCGATGCTTTGCACTTCCTCGACGCGCCAACCAGTTGCTGCGGGTTGTTGGGGTCATGGCGATAGTGCCTTCGCCTCTCGCATCGTTTGGACTGGCGAGTCACCTGAGTGTTGGCCATCGCCGGCGCTCACTATCCTTTTCGTGCGCGCCTGCTCATGGATCCGCACGGCTCGCGCCTGCGCAAACTGGCGCGACCCGATCGCGCCCGTCAGACACGAAGCGCACCGCCACTGACCTAACACGATCCACCGCCGTCGATACGGTGGATCGCGCATGCCGCTCACGCTGACGGACAGCTACGCTCGTCTATCCGTGGTTGTATTGCATCGCGCGAAAATGCGAGCGCAGATGACGGCCGGCACGATATAAGTCAGCACGTTGGTGAACTCTTGCACAACGCGCTGGTCGGCTATCCTTTGCCTTCAAGACGCTTTACTTCCTGTTGAGCTACGTGCGCTATCATGGCCATGGCTGCCTTCTGAATGCCGATACCCCCGGGGCTGGCGACCAGCGTGGCGATCCGCTGGATCGCGACACCCAGCAGAATATCCAGTTCGGGTCCCCAGGGCGGAATGTGAATGATATGCCCGCCCACGATCTCGTCGCCACCGCCGTCCTGAATGATGCCGTCCAGAATCTGGGCGACCTCCCCATACAGGCCGGGCGGAATCTTGAGCATTGCATGGGCCCGGACGATGTCAGTCCAGAGTTCCTGGATGCCGGTCCGCGTGTCCGTCCAGAGCGGATAGAATCCCCGCGTACTGGCGTCCAGCCCGAAGTAGTCGCCGATGAAGGTCACGCTGGAATCAATGGGGGTGGCGTCCGCGTGGTGGCTCCAGGGAGCGTCCACTGCCGGATCCCACGGCTGGTCAGTCAGGGTCGCATGATCGAACGAAGTTCCGCCGTCAACCGACTGGGCGATGATCACATCGATGAGCGGCGTCGATGGCTTGGGTCCGAACTCGTAGAAAGCGCACCCGATCACGCCGCTGGGATCGGTGACGATCTGCGGGTGAAAGTGCTGAAAACCAGCGGGTAGCGGTCCTCCCAGCAGCGGCTTTCCCGAGAAACCGGTGGGCCAGCTGGCACCACCGTCAGTCGAAACTGCGCAGTAGACACGGGACACGCCTTCGCGGAAGTCGGCCCACGCCACGGCGACCGTGCTCCCGAAGACGCAGGCCGATGGTATCGTCAGCACGCGAAAGTTCCCGCCGGGCAACACCGGCCACCCATGAATCGTCGGCAATGCGGCGTCGAGCGTGGTAACGCCCGTGGCTGGCGACACGGCGGGCGCAAAACTGTCGCCGCCATCTGTCGATACGACCATCTTGATCTCGCTTCCCGCGATCCAGACGATATAGATGTCGCCGTTGGCGGCGACGTTGATCTCGGGTGAAAACGAATCATTGACGAGTATCGTTCCAGCAGGCGTTGCTCCTGCTCCTGTCCCGACCCACGTCGCGCCATGATCTTTGGTGCGCGCAAAACGCATGTCGGATCCGTCGTCCCAGACCGCATAGACGCGGCCATGAAACGGACTGGCCGGGTTCGTGTCGCCGGCCGCCCACTGCTTGTCGTCACCAACGCTGTTGTGGATCGGGTTCGGAGCACTCCAGGTCTGTCCACCATCCGTTGACCGGTAGATTACGATGCCAACGGTATCGAAGGTCGGCGGATTGTTACCCGACAGACCGACCAGATAAACGTTGCCCACGTCATCCCATGCAAGAGCAGGGTCAGTGAGAAGCGTAAAGCCGGATAGCGTAAAGGCGGCAGAATCATGCCATGAGAGACCACCATCCGTTGAGTATTCGGTGGCCAGAACGAAGTCGTAGTTGTGAATGTCCCGGAACTTCTTGGAGCCCGCCACGATCTGCTTCGGGTTATTGGGATTGACGGCGACATTGCTTTCGCTTCTCGCGTTGTTCAAGCTCGCGTCGTGTGTGACCTGGATATTCGACATGATCTCCCCTTATCGGTTCTTCGAAAGGTCGAGCGATTACCCCGCGCCAAACCTTCATTCACGGGGTGGTCACGAATGCACGACCAGAACCATCTGGCCGGTGAAGCCTTGCAGCCCGGCGTGGCCAACCCAGGTAAGAAATGTGTTTCGCAACATCATGGTTAAAGAACGGCGCAGGCAGGTCGATTTTGTAAAGCGCATTCAGTAAAGGCCAGAACTTGGATCATCCGTGGCTTCACCGCCCCTTTTTGCGCGCCGCAGAAGCAGGTTGTTTCGGTTCGTGGTTCGCGTGCCTGACGTGGCCGCGAACGAGCTCCAGGATGGCGCTGCCCGTGGTGACATGGCCGTCGTTGCGCTGGAAGACGGTCACTTTGGTCGGCGCGTCGAGATCGAATGCCTTGGGGAGCTTGAGCGACAGCGTCAGGCGAAGCGTCTGCCCTGGCTCAACTGCAAAGCCGACTCCAGCCACTCGATGGGTCAGGTTCCAATGCTTGCCTGAAAGCTTGGCGCCGTGCATGTGATTCCCGTCAGGTACAGGCGGCTTCTCCCCCTTCCTGGGCGGAAGGACTTCTAGCTTCATCGGAACGTCGTCCAGCCTGTGACCCCTGTGGACGATGACCTCGATCAGCTTTGCATGGCTGTACGGGCTGCCAATGATGAAGGGCAACTCGATCAGGCTCTCGGCGTCGGCGAAGACATGTGCGTATGACAGGTTGCGCTGACAGATGTTATTGTCGCCCCAGAAGTAGCTGCCGTAATCGCACGTACCGGGCGCGACCAGCTGTGGGGCGCCATTGGGGCCACCTGCGGAGTCGTTATTGTTTCCGCGCGCCTCTGCCAGGAGGCATGGATGCCAGGTTCCCTCCTGAGGAATCTGAATGGCAGGCCAGCGAACGGGTCCGAAGATACGGGTGGCGCCCACCGCCAGATTCATCGGCGCACTCTCACCGAGGTACAGGTGCCTCTGCTGGACCGCCGCCGTCTGCCAGTCGCCCGGATACCAATCCTGCGGATAACGAAACTCCAGCCCAGGCAGCGCATCGAGCGCGGGATAGTTGCCAACGGTGACAGCGAGCGTGACATTCTCTGCGGGATTGGGCCCGAGGTTGGTGATCTTGCCGTAGATGAAATGGTCCGTCACACCGTCGCGCAGCAGATCCTGATCGACCCAGACGGCGTTGCCGTCCTGCTGCCGGCGCACGATCAGATCCGGAGCCTCCCAGTGATTACCGGGTGACGGTACCGTTCCCGTGTCGCTCGAGGAATCCCGGATGTAGACGTTCGCGGGCCGGACCGCGACGCGCGCCGTGAACATTTCCTGGGTTCCGGTGCGCGTGTCCATCCAGAACGGGAAGAAACCGAGCGGGCTCGCGGCCAGACCGAAGTAATCGCCAATGAAGGTGACGTTGGGATCTCCGTGCGCCCAGACGGCATCCACTGTGGGGTCCCACGGCATCTCGGTCACCGTGGCCCGATCCACGAAGGTTGCCGCGTTGTCGGCCGACGCTGTCAGGACAACGTCGATCAGCGGCGTCGTGCCGCCTCCCTTCGGCCCGAAGAGATAGAAATCGCAGCCGACGTCCCCCTGTGGCGTGCAGGCAAGCTGCGGCTGGAACTCGTGTTGATCAGGGGCAGAGACAGCGCCGCCGCTCATCAGCGGCATGCCGGAGCCACTGCCCGCCTGCCAGACGGCGCCGCGATTGTTGGAGCGCGCATAGTAGATGCGGGCGACTCCCTGTCGATAGTCGGCCCAGGCAACAATCAGGTCGGTCGCATTGACGCCGACACAGGCCGTCGCGACCGTGGGCGTCCGGAAAGTGCCACCGGGTAGCTGGCCGGGCAAGCCCGTGATTCCGCTCGCGACCGTGGCCGGGTTCGAGAACGAATCCCCGCCATCGGTGGATTTGACGAACTGCATGTCGGTGCCGGCGATGAAGAAGATGTAGACGCTACTGTCCGCGGCCACGACGACCTGGGGCCCGAACGATGCCGGCGCAAGCGACGTTCCGACCGGGTTCGCTCCGGTCCCGCGCCAGCTGGTTCCGTAGTCAATCGTGCGCCCGAAGAGCATGCCACCCGGCCCGTCCCAGGCGGTGTAAACACGGCCATGATAGGGGCTACCGGGATTGGTGTCGCCTGCGGCCGACTGCTTGTCGTCGCCAGGCGCCGAGTGAATGAGGTTCGGAGCGGACCAGGTCAAACCGCCATCCGTAGACTTGTACACGGCGATCGCCATCGGCTCGGCTCCCTGAAACGGAAGAGCGACGAGATATACGCCGCCGACGTCGTCGAAGGCGACCGTCGGATCCGAAACTCCGTCCCAGCCCGCGAGGAGCCCGAGGGGCGCAGCCTCCTGCCACGATCGACCCGCGTCGAATGTCGAATACGCTGCGAGCGAGAACGCATAGGTGTGCGGGTCGGTGAACCGTTTGGACGATCCGACCATGTTGTACGGATTGGTCGGATTGACTTCTATTGTCGATTCGCTTCGGTCATTGCTGGGGCTGGCATCGCAGGTGACGCGGATGTTGTATCTTGGTCCAAGAATGAGCGGTAGCATTGTTGCCCCCGGGAGGTGGCGGATGGAGCGCGGAGAGAGTTACCCAAAGCGTTCCCGCATGTGCCGGCAGAACTGCTTCGAAGGACAGCCTTGGCGGGTTGCAATCACTCGGGTCGATGCTCGAAGTGCGCCGGTGGATAGTGCGCGGTTATCCCAGGCGAACGGTGAGGCTGTTCGCGGCTGAGCCCACACGGTGACACGAATACGCCCGGATCACGCCTGATCGGCCAGTACTTCCATGTCCCTTTCGCCGCTAAGAATTTGTGGTCGCGCTCTTCAGCGTACAGAATCGCCGCAACAAGTCTATGTTTAGAAGAAGATGGCAATAATGCAAGGCAATTCTTTCCACTTTTTTTAATGGTGTATACGAGTTCTTGATCGCCCTGACCGCCCGTTTGACCTGTTTGGAAGACACGCGCCGCGGACGCCAGGTTCATCAAGCGCCACAAGACGCTGGAGATTTGGCCTGGTAGTGGCGACTGCGGACTACAAGTCGTGCACCTGCCGATGCAACCAATCTCTACCATCTTGTCGATCGTGACAATTATGCTGAGCGCTTTATTATTTACATGAATAACTAGACTTAAGAAAAGTCTACTTGAACAATCCGATGCTGTTGCCTTTACTACGAAGTAACCTAAAGAGCGTCCTCGAATCATTTTCGGTGAGCAGAGGGTGCGCATTGTCCATAAGTTGAAAATGACGATTTAATGACGGTTATGTAAGTTCTCGATTTTTTGGCGACGTTTTCGTATGCAATCCTTATCATCGTCATGCCGTAGACAACGGGCGACTTTCATTAATGACAATCGATGAAGCCCTTCTCAAGGATGTCAGGTCCAGGGTACGGCGGTGAGAGACGCGACCGGGATGTCAAAGAAGAGGAGAACACATGGCAACGGAGACTGAAAGAGTGGACCGGCTCGTCGAGGAATCGAGCTATGTCTTCAAGGCAACGGTTACGCAACTCAACGCTTCGAACGAGCCCGCCGTCCGTCCCGGTCCCGGGCTGATCGTCGCGCACGTCGACGAAGCGTTCCGGGCGAGCCCGTCAGTTGGCGTCGGTGGCCTTCGCGGTCGGGAGGTCACGATGCTCCTCGCGGGCAGTGCGCCGGCTCTCGGCGACAAGTTGCTCGTGTTTGCCACGGATTGGCTGTACGGGGTGCAGATCGCCTTGCGCGAAGTAGACCACCTCAAGGCGACGGCGCAGGCCGAAAAAGAGGTGGCAGAAGCGGTGGAACGACTACCGATTCGCCGTTTGGAGGCTAGACTCGACGGCGCCGTGCTGGTTGTAGACGGCGAGGTGGAGAGTATAGGGGCCAGTCCGGTTCCGGATGGTTCCATGCTTCGTTCGCCAAACTACCGTCTCGCGGTCGTGCGCGTTGTGTCGACGCTTAAGGGCAAGGGCGGAGAACGCGTAAGTGTGCTGTTCCCGACCAATCCCGCTCCCCCGTGGCGCGTTGCTCCCCGGCTCAAGGAGCATGAGGCCGCGATCTTCATTCTCCGTCACGAAACGGCGCTGAAAGCTCCGGAGCACTTTCTGACGGCGCTCGACCCGGACGATGTGCAATCGCGGGACTTGCTTCGCGAGATTAAATCGCTTCTGAAACAATAAGCCGCGGCGCAAGAATCTGGGCGTCATCGATTTCGCAGTGGACCTCGTCCAGAAGGAGACAGCGATGGTCACCAAGATCACGGTCGTGAACATGATCCCGCAGTCTCAGAGCAATGAGAGCAATGACGATTCAGAGACCAATATCGCGGTGGACCCCGCCAATCCGCGCATTATCGGGGCGACCGCGTTCACGGCCACGCCCACCGCTGTTATCTTTCTCTCGAGCGACGGTGGAGAAACGTGGGCAGAAGCGGGAATCGTTCCCGCTTCCACCAACGACTATAACGCGAAGTTCAGCCGGAACGCGCTCTATTGCGGCGACCTCGTCGGCGCGCCGCTGGCGGTGTTCGGAACGACCAACGCGTTTTCCGGCGCGCCGATGGTCCAGATCGACACCGAGCCCAACATCGATCAGCCATGGATGGCAGTCGAGACGGTTCGAAAGGGGCCCGACGCGGGCAAGGATCGAGTCTACGCCGCTTACACCAACTGGAATTTCGTCACTTCGGTCGCGACGATCGACGTCTGCCAGGACGGAACGGCCTTGGCCCCCGTCTTTAATTCGGTTCAGTTGCAAAATCGCGCCGTGACCCGGAACGCCCCGTCCGTTCGGCCCGCGATCCATGACGACGGCACCGTCTATGCGGCCTATTTCGATTGGCGTGCGGCGCTTGTGCCACCTACATGGGGTTCGACGATCTCGGACGTCGTCGTGGCGCGGGACGATAACTGGGGATCGGGCGGCTTCCAGGACCTTGTCGATTCCAGTGACTCGCATTTCGGCGTGCGGGTTGCCACAGGGTTCAATGCCAACTTCAACGGCTCGCTTGGCCCGGACCGGTTCGGCTCCGACCTCGCTCTCGCCGTCGATCCGCGGCCAAAGCACAGCGGGCGGGCCTGGGTCGCCTGGTGCGATATGCAGGGGACGAGCTACACCCTTCACGTACGCCGGTCGACCGATCATGGCAAGACGTGGTCGTCCGAGCTCCTCACGGTTTCGAACGCCAAGAACCCCGGCCTCGCTGTCAGCAGCGACGGCAGGGTTGGCGTCTTGTACCAACGGTTGACGGGACCGGGCGGGGCGCAGCGCTGGGAGCACCACGTGCAGTTCACCCGGAACGGCGTGGACTGGCATGATGTCCTGCTCGCGAACACGGCGGCCACAAACTGGACTGGAGACTACAACGGTCTCCAGGCGCACGGGCGTGATTTCTACGGTACGTTCGCCACTGACAACACGCCGGACCTGGCGAACTTTCCCCATGGCGTTCGCTACCAGCGGAACGTCAACTTCACGACGAAACAACTCCTGGACCTCGCCGGTAACCCTGTAATTGCGCCGTCGATTGATCCGTTTTTCTTCAAGATCTCGTGGCATGAAGATGAAGAGGAAGGCGAGGAGCGCGGGTTTGGTGGCTTCGAGCGCCTCGAGATCGACGGTCTGAAGTATGAAAAGGTGTCGATCAGGAAGCTGAGGCTTGAACGCGTCGCGGAAGAGGACAAGGGCGACGAGCACCTGGGGGGAAAGACTCGTGGGATGTCGCGGCTGCTATGGCGGATCATCGACAGCATCGAGCGTGAAGAGGAGGAGGATGAAGACGAGTAGACCGCATAATCTGTCGGTCACCCACTGCGGACCCGGTAGCGTTTCACGAGGAGCGTGTCGCGTCTGAAATCATGCCACGCGTGATCCCTGGGCGGGGTGGTCCCGCGGCCCTCACGGTCAGCCGTGCTGCCAGACCTTGACCGACGAAAGCACCACACCAGAATCGCTGCGAGAACTGGCAGCAGAACAGCGCTGGAGACCAAGCCGAGCAACTGGGCGCCCACAAACGCGCCCCCAATCGAGCCGGCCGCCATCAGGACCACGACCGCCCGGTTCTGTCCCAGGACGGCAAAGCTGCGGTCCTGGCTGTAGCGCACAAACCCCGTGAGCATTGTCCGCATTGTTTACCACGAGACTCAGGCTGCCTGCGAGCTTGATGTCGATACCAAAGAGCAGCACCAACGTCGGCACCAACAGTTCGCCGCCGGCGACACCCATCAGTGCGGCAACTTTGCCACTAGCGAAGCCAGCGATGACGCTGAGCGTAACCTGCATGACGGCCGTGACGAGCAATGCACCGTGCCGCGTTGCGTCGTGGCCGAACAGCAGGATCAGGGCAATCGCGACGAGCAGGACGGTGATCACCCGATACAGCAGCTGCGGGCGCGTCCGCGTTACCCAGTTGGCACCCTGCGATGCGCCTAGGAGGCTACCGGCCAACAGGTTCACGATGACCAGGCCAATGCGCGACCACGGCCCTTCACGGAACCGTCTGTGCCCGAAACGGTAGTGATGAAGCGACAACGACAAGGCTCTTAGCCTTGTTGAGAATCACCGCGTCCAGCGCAGTGAACTGAAACGCACCGATGAGCAGCGGCAAGCGGAAACACCGCACCGCGGAGACCGACAGGGTCGCCTAACGTGCCGATCACAGCACCCGCACCCACAACAGCCGGTCGAGTGTTTTTCATGTCCATTGCTTGTGTCTGTGGAGTTCGCTACGACGCAATCTAAGCCGTGCTATCGCGCTCGTTGCTGCGCTTCACGACGCTGCAATGTATTGGTCGCGGATTGCAACGCGAACGAGATCGCGAGCAGCGCCAGTGCACATAGATTGGCGTGGTCCTAATTAAGCTTTCGCGCTTCGTCGCAGAGTGCGATCGACGCAACCCGTGCGCGGCCAGGTATATTGCCCCCGGCCATCAGCGCGAACCCGAACTCGCCTACACACGTCGTGCCCGAATAGCGTGCCGCCTCCCAACAACAAGCCGATCTGGGGGCAGAGTGGACCGTCAGCAAGCGATTCGAGCGGTTCGGCAAGGACAGAACTGGCGACGACTCAAACACCTTAACGTATCTACGAAAAAATCCGTTTCTTGAGATGCCCCCTGATTGATAAGTGTGGCGACGAACACACCAAGGATAATGGGAATGGGCTTGCAATATCGCGCAGCCAGTACGAGGGACAGGAGTTGAGTCTTGTCGCCGATTTCGGCGAGACCAACCACACTGGTTGAAACAAGAAAGGACTGCGTGGGTTGTTGTAGCCGGGCCGCGCTGACGGAACGCGATGACGCGCATTCCGGCGACCCGGTCAGGTCGGAATGCGTGTCATCGGTCTTGCCAGGCACTTGGCTGCGCGCGCCATGGCGCGTCTCTCGACTCGCCAAGTGTGTTGACGTGCGCCCTCGAACCTTGCAGTCGAGGCGGCTACTCCCCAATGAGCGGGTACGATTTCTATCGCGGTGCGTGTTACAGAAACAAGTCGCCTGAATGGAATCGTGGCGGAGGCTGCGCCCGCGAGTTGGAATCAGTTATCCGAAGTTGCGGGCTCCGCAGGCAACTCGGGGGAGTCCCGTTGCAGCTTGGCCTGTCGCTGCGCCCGGTCGTTAATCACCTGATGGCGCCGGTGGTCGGTCATCTTCTTCCACCCCCGAATCTCGTCGAGCGTACGAAAACATCCAACGCACAATCTGGTCTTGCCATCGAAGGCGCACACATCGACGCACGGTGACCTGACTGCCATGGGTCAGGCCACCGCATGCGCGGGTTGCACTTCGACGGTGACATGCGACAGTCCCCTGAAGCGTCCGAGCACCACATGATAGAAGCGCGAGTCTCGCTGGGACTCACTGGTCGCGACCGACACGACAGCGCTCATGTGACCCGGACCCACCCGCCATACATGCAGGTCGACAACCTTGTCACCACGGTCCTCGATAGCGTGACGCACGTTCTCCGCCATACGCCGGTCCGGACTCATGTCGAGCAGGATTGCGCCAGTATCTCGCATCAACCCGTACGACCAGTTTGCAATCACCAGTGCCCCGATGATGCCCGCCAACGGGTCCATCCACAGCCAGCCAAACGCGCGCGCCAGTACCAGGCCGATAATCGCCAGCACCGAGACCGCTGCATCGGCTATCACGTGGATGTATGCAGACCTGATGTTGTGGTCGCGAGTCGCGGCGTCATGCACGTCGGGGCCGTGCTCGTGCTCTTCGAATTCAACCTCGTGCTCGCCATCCGGCATCCGCACGATGGCCTTGAAGGCGTGTGGCTCGGGAATGTCTTCCTTCGATTCCAGATAACCGCCGCGGTCCGACAGCGCGAATACCTGTTGCGTCCCATCGGGTCGTACCGTCGTCACGGACATCGCCGAAGCGTCCAGTCGCGAACCCTCCGTCGCAGGCGTAATCCGGAAAACGGGCGGCACGCCATCCTCGAAGATGGACACGGCAAACACGCCGGATGGGGCGAAAATCTTCTGCACCTCCTCTTCGTGAGCGTGGTCATCATGGTCATGGCCATGTCCGTGGCTTTGACCGTGGCTGTGCCCGTGGCTGTGTCCGTGATCGCCGCCGCTCAGCAGCCACACGCTCGCTAGGTTGACCAGCAGGCCAACCACCGCGATGGGAATTGCTTCACCGAAGTGAATGGGTACCGGCGACAGAAAGCGCGAAACCGCCTCGTAGCCAATCAGCAACGCAATCATCGCGAGCACGATGGCACTGGTGAATCCCGCGAGGTCGCCCAGCTTGCCGGTCCCGAACACGAAGCGGGAATCGGAGGCATGTTTCCGCGCATAGGTATACGCGAGCGCAGCAATCAGCATTGCCCCGGCATGCGTCGACATGTGCAGACCATCGGCGACGAGCGCGAGCGAGCCGAACATACTGCCGCCCACGATTTCAATCAGCATCATCGCGCTGCACAGCGCAATCACAGCCCACGTCTTGCGCTCGTTCTTTTCATGACCGGCACCCAGAAAGATGTGGTCATGTCCTGCGCCGAATGCGGCGTCTTTAAAATCACTCATGTCAGGCTCTACTTGAAATAACTGTGAACGACTTCGATGAGCTGGTCAGTCGCGCTGCCGGCCGGCTCTTCGTTGGTATCTGCATCGACGAGGTGCGTGCGGATATGGTCCTCGAGCACCACGGCCAGCAGGCCGTTCATCGCCCCGCGACAGCTCGTAATTTGCTGCAGCACGTCGACGCATCCCTGCTCCTGTTCGAGCGCCCGCTCAATGGCTTCGACCTGCCCCTTGATGCGGCGGACCCGGTTGAGTAGCTTCTGTTTCTCGCGAATAGTGTGGCTCATTGATGACCTCCGATATACCGTGGGGGAGTATATCTCAGATAGGGTAGAGGGGTATATCAACTCCTGCTAACGAAAGCTTGTTGAAAGAACGAGGTTACGTTAGACTCTGCTTCGTCTTTTGGGGAGTAGCCTTCCTTCCGCCCCGGGAGGAGAGCGCGTCAACATACTCGGCCCTTGGCCGTGGCGCACTCGACCGGTTCGGTTTGGCGAGACCATGGGTGCATTGCGTCGTTCCTGGTCGGACGGCGGCGGATGCGCCATGGTTCGTCAACGTCCGACCCCGGAGGGCTCATGTGCTTCCCAACTTCCCGCTCCAACCCCACCCGATTTGCGCTCGCGCCTAGTCGCACCGGCGGAGGTGCCGCATGACGCAGTTGTTCCTTGAACTGGTTCTCATGCTGGCCGTCATCCTGGTCGCAGCCGAGGTATTCACGAGCGCTCTCGAACATCTTGGCGAGCGCCTCAAAATTTCCGAAGGCGTGACCGGCTCGCTCTTTGGCGCCGTGGGGACCGCGCTGCCCGAGACGATGGTGCCGTTGCTGGCCCTGGCTGGCGGCACATCGAGCAAAAGCGTCAATGCGGAAATCGGCGTCGGTGCCATCCTCGGGGCACCGCTGATGCTGACCACACTGACGACGTTCCTGATGACGCTCGCCATCGTTCGTACACGTGGTTTGCACGGGACCGTTGCGCCGGAGCGAACCGGCTTCGTGCGAGACGCGAACTATTTTCTTGCCGCGTTCGGGCTCGCCGCTGTGGCGATGTTTGTGCCGCACGACGAGTGGTACGTGCGCGCGCTATTTAGCGTTGGACTGGTCGGTATCTACGTGCTGTATGTGGTGATGACGTTTCGCGCGTCGGAAAAGCTTGTCGAAAACGGACACGGCACGGAAGCCCCGGACACCATGTTTCTGGCGCGACTTGGGGTTCCGGTCAACCTCCTGACCATCATCGTGCAACTGGCGATCGGCGTGGCGCTGCTTGTGGGTGGCGCAAAAGGCTTCATTCACGGCGTGAAAGGCGTGTCACATGCGCTTGGCATCTCGGCACTGCTGCTGTTGTCGCTCATCATCATTCCGATTGCGACTGAACTGCCCGAGAAGGTGAACAGTATCCTATGGATTCGGCGAAAGAAGGACACACTCGCCTTTGGCAACATCACCGGAGCCATGGTGTTTCAGGGCACTGCTGCCCGCCATCGGCATCATGCTGACGCCTTGGGAGCCGCGTGTGGAGGTGCTGACGGGCGTCATCATCACGCTGATTGCCGCCGGATGGTCACGCGCTAACGCGCGCGCAGGCGGCCTCGCAGTCTGGGCGTTGCTGATAAACGGATTGTTCTACATGAGCTATCTTTTCATTACATTGACGCGATAGCCGCTCACCGCGGGACACACGCTTCCATGCATGTACATCTGGATGCCGGCTTCACGGCGACATTGTTGTGCGCAAACAGTTGCGACGCACAGATGTACATCGGAATTTCGCAAAGCTTGACCCGTGCGTAACCGCCGAGTATTTCAATGCTCCTGCAGGTTGAGGCGCGGTCGCCGTAGCCGCGATCTGAACTTCGCGCACGGGGCGGTTGCCATTCTCAATACGGGTTGCCAATGGATGGCAGCGCTAATGGTATATCGATAAAGATTGGAAGAACCACCCACCCTTGATCCTGCGTATTCGCTGCCACTGTTCGACGACGACTTCAGGGAAAGTCCGAAGTCGATTGCACTCGCCTTCAGCGCGTCGACGTTTTGCGCTGCCAGGTATCGATCAACGGCATCGCGCCGAGCCCCCGTAGCCATGCATGGTCGGCAAGCGCGAGCATTTCCCGGTCGCCCCGGCTATCGCCGTATGCGTACAGCACGTGCGGCGGATCGCTGGCGAACCAGTGTTGCAGCCGCCGCACTTTCTCCGTCCCCCAGCAGTTCGGCGAGGCGAAGTGGCCGGAGAACCGGCCATCGCGAAATTCGAGCTCCGTCGCGAGCACCGCGTCGAAACCCGCGCCCATCGCCCAATGCTTCAGGTACAGCGCGGGCGAGGCGCTGACCAGGACCAGCCGGTGACCACAACGCTTATGCTCGCGGATCCGCATGCCCATTTCAGAGCGGATCAGGGCTGGCAGCCGGCGAGCGGCGTACCCCTGTGCCGCCGCTTCCAGGTCGTCCTGGGTCATGCCGCCGAGCGTCGCCGCAAGAAAGTGGGCCTTGGCGGATCCCCGATCGCACACACCAGCCAGCAGGCCGACAAGCCACGGTGACGCACGCACGACCCCAACGGCAAACCGGCCGCGGCCGACCGTGTAATGCACGAAGTCACGCAGGCTGTCAGAGGTGGTGATAGTGCCGTCGAAATCGAAGGCGGCAACGGTTTGATTGCGCTGCATCGGTTGGTTGGTGATCATCAGCGCCGCAGCCAGCCGAGATTGATCGGCCGCGCGAGGAGTTTGCGGTACAGCATGATCGCCCATCGCGTCACAGTCATGCCAGCGAGATGCCAGAGCGGCGCGATCAGCACGTACGCCACGCCAGCCATCACGACGGCGCCAAGCATGTCCAGCGGGAAGTGAACCCCGAGAAAGACCCGTGCCCAGGCGACTGAGACTCCGGCCAGCAGCGTGAGCCCGCCCAGCCGGCGCGCGCTTCCCAGCAGCAACGTCAAGGCGATGCCGGCGAACACGGTCGCATGGTCGCTTGGAAACGAAGAGTCCGGCGCATGCGGCAGGAAGGTATGGCCGAGACCGATCATGAACGGACGCGGATGCTGCCACGCGAGGCCGATCAGCTGGTTCGCGCCGATGCCGAGCATCGCGACGAGGCACGCCCGGATGGCGAGACTCCGTTGCGCTTCACTACCCCACAGCCACATCGCGGCCAGCAGCAGCGGAATCAGCCAGATCACGTAGTCGCCGATCAGAATTGCAAAGCCGACCAGCCACGCCGGTGTTGCGGTCGTGCCGTTGATCAGGAGAAACAGCGCCTGGTTGAATGCTTCGAGTGTATTCATTGCAATGAAGTCGTTGATAAAGATCCATCAGGCCCGCGAGGCGGCCTGGCGCGGCGCGAACCAGCACAGCAGCAGCGGCACCACGACGAGCGCCGCGCCAGCAAGAAAGGTCGTCGAGGCGCCAAAGTGGTCCCACAGCCAGCCGGCCAGCGCGCTCGCGAGCAGCATACACACACCGCAGGCCAGGTTGAACACGCCGAACGCGGTCCCGCGCAGCGTCGAAGGGGCCGTCTCGGACACCATCGCGGCGAGGATGCCCTGCGTGAAACCCATGTGCAGGCCCCACACGGCGACGCCAGCGAACACCGACATAACCGACTGCCCCATCCCGAGCAGCAGATCGGCCGCGATCAGCAGCACCATGCCGAGCGCCAGCAGAAGACGCTGATCGAGCCGGTCCGAGAGGATGCCGACCGGATACGCCGACAGCGAATAGGCGAGGCTCATGACGACCATCACGGCGGGAATCCACGCGAGATCCAGCCCCGTCTGCTGCGCGCGCAATACCAGGAACGCTTCGCTGAAGCGGGCGAGCGTGAAGGTTGCGCCGATGGTGACGATGAACCAGTAGCGCGCCGGGAACTCGCGCAGCGCGCGCCAGTGCAACGGGGAGCGAAAGGCTCGCCGCGCCGGCGCATGACCCGATTCGTCGACACCGAACGCGATCAGGCCGATCGCGATGAAGGCCGGCACGACGGCGAACCACAATACCGTACGAATGTGGTGAGCAAACCAGAGCATCAGTGCGATGGCGAGTGCGGGTCCGAGGAACGCGCCGATCGTATCCATCGACTGACGCAATCCAAAACACGCGCCGCGGATTTCTGGTGGGGCCACGTCGGCGACCAGCGCATCGCGGGGTGCGCCGCGAATGCCCTTGCCGACGCGATCGAGCAGGCGCGCCGTGATGACCCAGGCAGGCGAGGTCGCGAGCGGGAACAGCGGCTTCGTCAGCGCCGCCAGCCCGTAGCCGAGCAGCAGCAGGCCCTTGCGCCGCCCGAGCCAGTCGCTGAGCGGCCCGGAGAATACCTTTACGATGAGGGCGGTTGCCTCTGCCGCGCCTTCGAGCACACCGAGCGCGGTCACGCTCATGCCCATTGTGGTCACGAGGAACACCGGCAGCAATGCATGCACCAGTTCGGACGACAGGTCCATGAAGAGGCTCACGAAGCCAAGCGCCCAGACCGTGCGCGGAATGGCGATCCTGGTGGGTGAAGGCGTGTCAGGGGTCATGGCGTGTCACGGGTTAAGGGAGTCCGGGCAGCATATTGCATCATGATCGTTCGAGGCTCCGTGTTTCAATGGGGAGCTTCGGAAGCGCCCGGCAAAACCAGCACCGCGCGCCGGATCGCTCCGTCTTCGGACGCCGTACGGCTCAACATCGGCATGCCCGCAGGGAGCAGTTGGGGAATGGCGGAGGCATCCGGCCAGGTCGTGCTGGCGCCCAGCGTGACGAAGTGCCACGGCTGCTGGAAGGCTTCCTGATACAGTGCGCCGTACCAGATCGGGTTGCCTGGCACGGTGCCGGTAATCCGTCCCGTCATCAACCGGTAACGGGACCGCCACAGCCGCAGCACCAGTCGCGTCATCGGCCGTCCCGGATCGAATTTCACAAGGACCAGTTCAGCGCTGTTTCCTTCCGAGAGTTTCTGTAGCACGGGCAACGCGGCCACCGATGTCTGGGGCGACAGCCACAGCAAGGCAGACCTGGCGGACCAGGGAGTCGCCGGTTGCCAGCCCGCCGACTCGAGGCTGTGTGCGATCGCACCGGAATCTGCGGCCCATTGCAACGGCAGAGTTTCTTCCTCGTCGCCGCTTAGCTCGATCCGGTGGCCCGGCAGCGCACGCCACCCTCCGTCCGTCCACTGGCTGGGCGTGAACACCGTTTCGCGCCTTGCCGGGCTATACCTGGCGAGGTCGGTCTGCAGATGTTCAGGGTTCGTCCAGGGACCGAAGATGACGAACACCCCGCCAACGACGAAGGCCAACACCTTCGGATGCACATCGTCACGCACGCGCCGATACGTGTACACGCCGGCCAGTACCGCAAACCACGCGAGCCCGAGGCTCCAGCCGCCCAGCACGTCCGCCAGCCAGTTTTCCCCGAGATACAGGCGGGCAAGCCCGGTGAGCGCGACCCAGATCGCGATGACGGTGATGACGGCGCTGCGCCACAGTGGCGGTTGCCGGCGCACCAGCAGCCAGGCCAGGAAACCGTACACGAGCACGTTGAACGTGGCATTGCCGCTCGGCAACGGAGTGTGCGCTGCGCCTGCCTGCCAGGCGAACGGTCGCGCATAATCCTTCCCGGGTTCGATCACCGGACTCAAGGCACTCGCTATCCCGACCGTGAGAATCCAGTAGCCCGCCGTGCGCCAGCATCGCCGCACGATGAGCCAGACGAGAACGGCGGCGGCCACTACCAGCCCCACCCACTGGGCACCCAGTTCCATCACGCCTGCCATCACGTAATCGGTCGGTGCCGTGCGCAAGGCCTGCAGGAAGCTGTAGATGAGCGTGTCGGCGCGAACCAGCGGGTCGTTCGCGAACACGTCCTGCAGGATGCCCAGAAACAGCCACACGCTGGCAATGAAGAGCAGCGCCAGCACGAGGAGTGTCTGTGACTCAGGCCTGTCCGGATCGCCGATGGCCGATAGCCGGCTCGCCAGACGAGGATGCCTGCGACTCAAACGCCGAACCGCCAGCTGGGACGCGCTCCTCGCGAGCGGCACGCCGCGCTGGATGCCCAGACGCGTCAGCCGGACGACCAGCCACAGCAGTGCCGCCAGCAGGAGCAGCATCACGGCGAGGCGCCCACTGACCGCTTCGGCGAGTTGCGCTGACGCGCCAAACACGATCCCCGGGCCGATATGCGCCGGCGACCAGGCCAGCGCGGATGCAATGTTGATTGGATAGAACCTGCGCCGCGGCATGTGCGCCGTGCCGACCACAAGCGGAACGATCGCGCGCACGGGCGCGAAGAAGCGGGCCAGCACGATGCTTTTCCCGCCGTGCCGCTGGACGAAACGCTCGCCACGCTCCCATACCGCCTCGTGTCCCTTCGCCACCCACCAGGCGCGCACTTCGCGGTGATACCGGTGGCCAAGCTCGAAGCTGATCCCGTCGCCCGCCACGGCACCGAGTGCGCCGACGGCGAGCGTCACCCATCCGTTCAGCGCACCGGCGCCGACCAGCGCGCCCGCGGTAAACATCACGATACCCGCTGGGATGAAGGTCCCGACGACGGCCAGCGACTCCGCGCACGCGACGACGAAGACCACGGTGAGGACAAGCCAGGGATGGGCGCCAATGCTGGCGAGCAACGCGTGCATATGCGGTTCCGGTTAAGTGCAGGGTTGGCGAAAGTGCGTGAATTACCCGTTCGATGTGGCGGCTGAAGGGTTCTTATGGCTCCGCCAGCGTGTCGCGCTCGAAGCGGCCATAGCGCAACGCGAGCGTCGGCAGGACGATCAGGTTCAGGATCGTGGAGGTGGTCAGTCCGCCGAGAATGACGATCGCCATTGGCCCCTCGATCTCGTTGCCGGCCGCGCCACTGGTCAGTGCAAGCGGCAGCAAGGCGAGCCCGGTCACGAGCGCGGTCATCAGGATTGGAATCAGCCGCTCGGACGCGCCACGCACGGCCGTCTCCATGCCCCACTGCATTTCGTCGACGTGCACCAGATGCTCGTAGTGGCTGATCAGCATGATCGAGTTGCGCAGCGAAATGCCGAACAGGGTGACGAAACCGACCATGCCGCCCAGCGACAGATCGCCGCCGCCGAGCATCACGCTGAGCACCCCGCCCACCAGCGCGAACGGCAGGTTCACCATCACCAGCACGACACCTCGCCGGCTCCTCATCGCGAGGAACAGCAGCAGTGCGATGCCGGCGATGGACATCGCGCCATACGCGAGCAGGTCGCGCTGCGACTGCGTGCGCGCTTCGCTTTCGCCCGTGAACACCGCGTACGTGCCTTTGGGCATTACGATGTCGCGATTCACGCGCGCCTGCGCTTCACTCACGAAATCGCTTACCGCGCGGCTGCCGAGGTTGACCGAGACCGTCTGCATCCGGCGGCCGCCGTCGTGCGTGATCTGATACCGGCCGGAGACCTGGCCGATGCTCGCCAGTACGCGCAACGGCACGGCCAGCCCATCCGGATTGCGCAGCATCAGCGTGCCGACGTCGCCCAGATTCGTGCGCGCGTCGGGCGCGAGAACCACGGTGACGTCGTAGGGCCGGCTGCCTTCCCAGGTTTGTGCAACCGTGCTCCCCTGGTACGCGCTCTGGATCGCATCGAGCACGTCGACCGGCCGGAAGCCCCAGCGGCTCAACTGGTCGGGCTTCAGTCTGACGTCGAGTTCCGGGATGCCCGGAGGCGACTCCACCCGCACGCTCGCCGCCCCGCGGATCGTGCCGAGCAATCGCGCGATGTCCTGCGCCTTGCGATCGATTACGTCGAGGTTGTCGCCGAAAAGGTTGACCGCAACGGGCGCCGTCACGCCCGAAATGGTCTCGTCGATCCGTTCGACCAGAAACGTATTGACGGAGGTGGTGAGGCCGGGAAAGCGGGCGAGCGTTTCCTGGATACGACGCAGGATTGCACTCTGCCGGGCCGCGCTCATCGGCTCGAGGTCGACCTCGAACTCGCTCAGCTGCACGCCGACCGGATCGACGACCTCATTCGCCCGGCCAGCGCGCTGCGCGACCAGCCGCACCCCTGGCACCTGCATCAGCGCTGCTGAGACCTGCGTGCCGATGCGCATCGATTCGGCGAGTGACGTGCCAGGCGCCAGGCCCATGTGCACGATGTAGTGTCCCTCGCGCAGCTCGGGAATGAAGTTGCCGCGCAGGAACGGCACGGCGGACAATGCCGCCACGCACATCACGACGACCACTACCATGACCGTCTTCACGCGCTGCTCGACCTTCAGCAGCAACACGGCGTAGCGCGCCTTCAGCCACGTCAGCAGGCGCGGCTCGTGAGCTGGCAGCGGCCCGCGCGCCAGCAGCGCGAGCGCCATCGCCGGCGTAAGCGTGAGCGCAACACCGAGCGACGCCAGCACCGCGAGGATGTAGGCCACGCCCAGCGGCGCGAACAGCTTGCCGGCGATCCCCGAGAGCGTCAGCACCGGCAGGAAGATCAGCATCACGATGAAGGTGGCGAACACGACCGCACTGCGCACCTCGAGCGAGGCGCGCAGCACCACGCGGAATGCGGCCAATGGCGCGGGCCGGGTGCGGTTCTCGCGCAGCCGCCGGTAGATGTTCTCGACGTCGATGATCGCGTCGTCGACCACTTCGCCGAGCGCGATCGCGAGGCCGCCGAGCGTCATCGTGTTCAGGCTCACGCCGAACGACGTCAGCACGATGATCGCGACCAGCAGCGACAGCGGGATCGCAACGGCTGAAATAACCGCGGTCCGGACATTGAGCAGGAACAGGAACAGCACCGCGATCACCAGCACCGCGCCGACCAGCAGCGCGGTGCGCAGATGGCCGACCGCCGCGTCGATGAAGTTGGCCGGGCGGAACACGTCGGCGTTCAGGTCGACGCCTTGCCGGGTCAGTGCCGGCCTGAGCGCGGCGAGCGTTTTCTCGATGTCCTTCGTGACGGCGAGCGTATTGGTGCCGTACTGACTTTCGAGGACCAGCATCACGCCGGGCGTACCCATGATCGATGCGGCGCCGACTGCGGGCGCGCTACCCCAGGTGACGGTCGCGACGTCGCCGAGCCGCACGGCTGCGCCATTGCTCCAGCGCAGGACCACACCGGCCATGGCGTCGGGTGTCCGGATCTGTCCATCGGTATTGATGGCGATGCGCTGATTCGCGCTCTCGATAAAGCCTGCGCCGCGCACGCCGGTTGACGTCCGGGCCGCGGCGATCACGTCCTGGATCGACAGGCCGTAGCGCATCAGCCTCGCCGGATCGGCCTGAATCTGCAGCTGCCGCGTGTCGCCGCCGAACACGATGGCGTCCGCGACGCCCGGCACGCTCAACAGTTGCGGCTTGACCGTCCACTGCGCGATGTCGTACAGGTCCATCAGCGAGCGCGTCTTCGAGGTCAGGCCGATGGTCCGCACCACGCTAGTCGTAGTCGTGAGCGGCAGCAGCCTCGGCGGCTGCACGCCCGCAGGCAGCGTCGCGGCCAGCGCATTGACGCGCTCGGACACCAGTTGCCGGACCTGCAGCAGGTTCGCATGACTGTCGAACACCACCGTGATCGCGGACAGGCCCTGCAGCGACTTCGAACGCATCGACTGCAGGCCGACCATGCCGGCGAGCGCGTTTTCAACCGGCTGGGTCACCAGCGTCTCGACCTGCTCGCTCGTGAGGCCGGGCGCCTCGGTTTGCACAATGCTCATCGGCGGAGCGAACTCGGGAAACACATCGAGCTTCGCGCGCGTGAGCGTATAGAGGCCGTAGCCGGCCAGCAGCACGGCCAGCGCGTAAATGACGCCGCGAAAGCGCAGCGAGAATCTGATGATGGAGTTGAGCATCGGCGGCTAGAAGTGTGCGGTGTGGGCGAAGTGGGAAACCGGTCCGCGGATCAGTCGTCACACTCCGGCGGATCCTTGCACGCCGTCGCAATGCCCTGTGGCCGGAGTTCCTGGGAGAGCAGCAATTGCGCGCCGTGCATCACCACTTCATCGCCCGCGTGAAAGCCGTCAGTCACGACGAAACCCTGAGTGTTGGGAGAGGATGCCGGCACGTAGCGTCGCGTGAAGCGATCGGGTGCGGTGCGCACATAGACCCATGGTTGTCCGCCGTACCAGATCACGGCAGCTTCGGGAATCACGAGCGCGGACGCGCTCCGGTTCGAGTCCGGCACGTGCGCGGCGATGTGGGTGCCTACGGGCAGCACGCGCCCGGCCGCGTAGAACCAGGGGTTGCCTTGGACCGCCGGATCGCCCTGCGGCGAGGCCGACAGTTTCTGCGCCGCGACCGGCTGCCCGTCCGGTGCGTCGACCTTGATGCGCTCGGGCGGGGCGCCGCTGTAGCCGGCGGGCAGCGTCACGCGCAATACAACCGCGCGGCCGGTGAGCAGGCGCTGGAACAGGTCCGAGCCCGGCGCCATCGCGGCGCTCGCGAGCGCATCGCCGAACTGCTGCCGCATCGTCGCGTCCAGCCCGCTTTGCGCCGCCTCGGCCGACTGCAGCTTCGCCTGATCGGCCTGCATGACCGTTCGCGCATCCTGCAGACTCTTCTGCGAGACGTTGCGATCGTCTTCGAACAGCACGCGGTTGCGCTCGTATTGCGCGTGCGAATTGCCGGCCTGTGCGCGCAACGTGTCGTAGTCCGCCCGCGCGGCCGCGAGCCGGTTGCGCAGATCGAACAGAGGCTGCAGGTCGACCACCGTCGCGTAGGCGGTGTTCTCAGGCTGGATGGCGACGACCGCGAGCGGCGCGACATCGATATGGCTGGCGCGCTGCACGTCGGGGGCGACCACGACCACCGTTTCGCCGTTCACCGTCTGCACGGACGGCTGGGCGGCGGCCTGCGCAGGTGCGCCCGGCCTCGGTTGACTGGCAACGAGTGTCTGGTAGATGAACCAGCTGGCGCCGCCCGCCAGCAGCACGGAGACAACCGAAAGAATGACCAATGTGCGTTTCATCGGGATATCTCTTGTTGGGTCACAGTGGGGTTGGCGGTCTCCGCTGCGAGCGGCCGCTGCATCGTGTCTTCGAGCGTGCCGGCTGCCTGCTGCGCGGCGACCACGGCGTCCAGATGGGCGATCTCGCTTGCCACGTAGTCCGCCCTGGCTTGTGTGAACGTCAGGCGGTCGCTCGTGCCAGCCGTGAAGCTGGCGGCCTGGCTGTCCAGTTGCTTTCGCGCGGTTGCCAGGCGTGCGACGGAGCGCTGCACGGCATCGAGGCTTGCCTGGTAATGGGCGAGCGCATGGTCAAGGTCGTTGAAAATCGTGTCCTGCAAGGCTGCGGTGTGCGCGGCCGCCTCCTTGCGTTTCGCCTCCGCCTGCGCGATGCCCCCCTGGTTCTGGTCGAAGACCGGCAGCGTGATGCCGGCCAGCCCGAACGCGATCTTGTGCGTGCCGGTGTCATAGGTGTAGCCGGGGCCGAAATGGACGTCCGGATATTGCTTCGCGACCTCGAGCTGCAACGCCGATTCGGCGGCCGCGTACTCGGCGAGCGATGCCAGCAGATCGGCGCGGTGGAAGACCGCCTCGCGCTGCGCGTCAGCGGCGGGTGGCGCAGGTGGCGCGGTAACGAACACCTCGCCATCGAGCTGGATGTCCTCAAGCGCGGGTACCGGTACGCCGATCGCCGTCGCCAGTTGTGCGCGCGCGTCCTGCGCGGCACTGCGTGCGGCGGCAAGATCGGCCTGTGCCTGGGTGGCTGCGAGCACCGCCGCATCGACGTCGGATCCAGAGTTTTCGCCGACCGAGCGGCGCTTCGTCACCATCGCGACGATCTGCTGCTGGGCGTCCGCCTTGCGCGCCAGGAACGCGATTTGTTGCCGGGCGGCGTAGAGCAAAGTCAACGCGTTGCGCACCTGTGCGCGCACCTTCCACGCCTCATTGCCGATGGCGAGGCGCGCGGCTTCCGACAGGTGTGACGCCTGGTCGATCCGGTAGCCGCGCTTGTGCGCGGTCTCGATCGGAATGTCGAGCGCGGGGCCGACGACCCATGGCGCACCCGGGCCTGGGTTAGGCGTTGCGTACTGGAACGGCAGTTGCAGCACCGGGTTCGGAATCGCGCCCGCGACATCGATGCCCGCTTTGGCGGTGCCCCATTGCGCACGGGCGATATCGAGGGCCGGGCTGTAGTACCAGGCAGCGAGCGTGAGCATCTCGCGGTTCCAGCGCGGCAGAGGCCACGGATCGATATCGTGTCCCAGCTGCCGCGCGAGGTACGCGCGCAGTTCGGCGTTCGCAAGCGTACGCTCCTCGAAGCGTTGCGCGAGTTGCGTCGGCGCGATGGGCTGCGGGTGGTAAGTTGCGCACCCCGTCAGCGTCACCGTCAGCATCAGGCAGGCGAGCAGCAACGATCGGTGCATAGCGGCATCCAGGGTCTGTTGGCCATCTGTCCAGATGGCGACAGACGTGGATGCTACGCATCGGCCTGTGAAGTTTTCGTCAAGAAGGTGTCAATGCGGGGTGAAGTCGGCCCGTCTTTGGCGAATTAGCCGATCCAGCGCTTTCGCAGTACATGGTCGACAGACCAGCTTCCGGCACCACGGCATAGGAGCACCAGCAGCATGGCTGCCCACTGGATATGGGTGGGCCATGCCAGGGGATAGACAAATATTTCGATGACGGCTGTCATCCCCAGAAGGACGAACGCAACAGGCCGGGTTGCCAGGCCTAAAATCAGCAGCACGGGTGTGGTTAGCTCGATCGACACGGCCATGTAGGCGGCGAGTTCCGGCGGCAGGAGCGGCAATCTGTATTCATCGCGGAACAGGGCAAGAGCGGTCTCCCAGTTCGCCAGTTTGGTCATCGCGGAGTTCCAGAAGACGGTCGCAACCGCAATCCGTAACGGGATCGCGAGGAGCGCGTAGGGTACACGCTCGAGCCATCGGGCAAGACGCGTGATGCGACTACGATTGACCGGGGACGGGCCGATCGGTTGGGGAGCGCGCGTCATGGAGAAGTCCTCCGGAACGCGCGTGCGGATGTCCCTGAACCCACGCTGGCGTCCACAAGGCATCCGCGCGCCAGATGCAGGGCAAGCACGGCGTGCGCGTCGTCGCAGGATGCCTCTTCCAGTGCAGTTGGCAACGATTTCCCGGAAAACAGCGCTGCTGTAAAGCGCCATTCGCACTCGCCAAGACGCACCACATCGATACCGCTCTGCGTTCGATGAACGAGCAGGCAGACGGGCCCATCCGCGAGATTGAC
This sequence comes from Paraburkholderia sp. GAS334, assembly GCF_050436625.1. Taxonomy (NCBI): domain Bacteria; kingdom Pseudomonadati; phylum Pseudomonadota; class Betaproteobacteria; order Burkholderiales; family Burkholderiaceae; genus Paraburkholderia; species Paraburkholderia sp. GAS334. The sequence goes on from NZ_JBNDMO010000050.1 coordinate 28,277, forward strand.
TGCTTCCATGGTCCGGTCATCGCGCTCCAGGACTGCGCGCCAGATGACGTCAACCGGGAATTCACATCGCAGCAGCCGCACCGCCGGGTGAGACTGGAAGCGCAATTCCGCCGGCCCGGCTTCGCCCAGTGCCGTCAGGCGCGCGATATCGAGCGGCGCGGCGTCTGGCGCGTGGAGGACGAGGTTGACGTGCCATTCCAGGCGTGCCACGTCGGCGAGATAAGGCACCGATGCCGCTTGTGGCAGCCGGTCCAGAAAGTCCGGAAATTCCGCGCCGTACTCATCCAGCCACGCACTGCGCGG
>NZ_JBNDMO010000051.1:0-27108 GCF_050436625.1 Paraburkholderia sp. GAS334
ATCTCGGCCACTTTGGTTCCCACCAAAATATTTGGTGGGAACCAAATTACCTCCATTCACCGCTGCTCGGAGAACGGCCGCAGTGAGACGCTTACCCTCCTCACGTGTGCGGCATAACACCACGGCATCATCCGCGTAGCGCACCATGACCAGCCCTGCCTGACGCATTTCCACGTCAAGTTCGTGCAGGTAGAGGTTTGCCAACAAGGGGCTGACAACCGCCCCTTAAGGACTGCCGGAAGTCGGCGTCCAACGCGTCATGTCTTCCATGATGTCTTGCTTGAGAAAGTACTGGATCAGTTCCAAGACCCGGCCGTCCGCGATTCTCCCGGCCACTTTTGCGAGAAGGGGTAGATGCGGAATCGAGTCAAAATAGCTTTGCAGGTCGGCATCGACCACCCAGCAGTAGCCCGCTTTCACATGCCGGTCCACTTCGCGCAGCGCATCCTTGCAGCCCAGCCCCGGGCGGAAGCCGTAGCTTCGCGGCTCGAACTCGTGCTCAAAGATCGGCTCGATCACCAGCTTCAGGGCCGCTTGAACGACGCGGTCTTTTACAGCGGGTATACCGAGCGGGCGACGTCCTTTACCTTTCGGTATGTAGACGCGCCGCACCGGCTGCGGGCGATAGCTACCATCCTGCAATGCATGCGCCAGTTCAGTGAGGTATCGGTCCCGCGTTTGCGCGAATCGCTTCACGCTCATGCGGTCCACTCCAGCCGCCCCGGCGTTCTTCTCGACCTGAGCCCATCCCAGCGCGAGCGTGTCCAGTCGAAACACCTTGTCAATCAGACTATGCCACTTACCTCCTTTAACTCCGTTTTGTAGAGCAGCCAACATAGCGTCCGTCCAGATTGAAGCTGACGCGAATTTCCGCTGCACGCAGCTTCCCGGCGCATCTGCATCTCGTCTAGGGTGCGACAAACTGCGGTGGAATCAGGCGCACGTCGTGTCCGAGCGCGCGCAGTTTGCGGGCCCAGTAGTGCGCCGCGCTGCAGGCTTCCATTGCGACCAGGCAGGGCTTGAGATTGGCAAACCAGCTCAGAAGCCGGTTGCGCGCAATCGCCTTGCGTACCACGACACGTCCGGCGTCGTCGACCGCATGAACCTGCATGACGTTCTTCGCCAGATCGACGCCAACACGAGTAATCTTGTCCATGACTTCCCCCTTCCCGGAAGGTTGCGTAGCACCAGCCATCATGGCACCGACGGTGCCAGTCCGGTGACCGGGGAGGTCCTTACCAATTCGCGTGGCGATCTCCAGCCAGCGGCTGATCGCGCTCGATGAACGGGGCGTGACCTTCCGCTGGAAGGACTACCGCGCGACGGGGCGCACCCGCTACAAGACCATGACCCTGGGTGCCGATGAGTTCATGCGGCGCTTCCTGCTGCACGTGCTGCCCGGCGGCTTCCACCGCATCCGCCACTACGGCCTGCTCGCCAATCAGGTACGGCGGGAGAATCTGACGAGAATACGCGCGCTGCTGCACGCTCCGACAGTCATTAACGTCACCGATGACGCGTCGCCGGACACCATGCCGCCGACCTTCGTGTCCCGACACTGCGGTGCGTCGATGATCATCATCGACGTCCTCCAGCGCAGCGCACCGATCCGCGCGCCACCCGCACAGCGAGCCGCACCATGAGTACACATGTTCCGAGACGTTCAACGCGACCGTCGGTTCTCCGGCAACCGGACCCGATAGCGGACGCTTGCGTTCTTGACACGGACCGCGCGGTTTCGCCCTCTGCCTGGCGTCAGAAATGTGAACCGCACAGCTTCGCCAACGTGCATTCCGTCGACATCAACCCACTTCGCCTGACCTCTACTTCATCCCAACGTCGCGCGCGACCTCTCCAATCTCCATCGCGTCAAAGGTTCCGGCCGCTCCGGGACACTCCGCGGTTTCCTCCCTTGAGGTTTATACGACGCCTGCCCGCATGTGCCTGTGGCGCGCGCCCATGCCCGTGGTCGAGGGCAGGCATCCTACAAACCTAAACAGGAAGAGGCAGTCGCGAGGATTATCGACGTGACCGCAGCACCGCCCAGAGCAGACACCCAATAGAGGCGTTGACATGGACCCTCAAATCGTCGGTAGTACCCGGGCAGGGTGATGATTGCGGAATCACCCTAATCCCCATACGCACGCTCTTTTTCCTCTCTTGCTCGCGTCGCCAACGCTAGGCAGACTTTGCTGACCGGATGCGGTAGCTGACGGATGGGTCCGAGAATCCGACTTAGCGTCGGTGAAACGCAGCAGGCGCAATCCATCTAGCAGTATCCGATGCTAGGGCTACCGATCCGAGTTATTTATTCTTGACCATACCCAGCTCGCAGTCGACAAGCTGGTTATTGAATAACGTGCGTTCGTAGGCACCATGCGCCGACTTATCCGTGACAGAAAACACATAAATTCCTGCAAAGGCAACCAACATTGAAAAGAGTGCCGGGTATTCGTACGGATAGACTGCGTGCGCGTGCCCCAGAACTTGCACCCACACGGTGGGGCTGAGGATTGTGAGAATTACCGCAGCAACCAGACCGAGGGAACCGCCCAAAACCGCTCCGCGAGTTGTCAGCCCCCTCCAGTAAATCGAAAGCAGGAGGACCGGAAAATTGGAACTTGCAGCGATGGAAAACGTCAGGCTGACGATAAATGCGATGTTCTGCTTCTCGAACGCGATACCAAGAAGGATGGCGAGAATACCCAAGACCAGTGTCGTCATGCGCGAAACGCGCATCTCTTCTTTGTCGGCCGCTGTTCCCTTCCGGATGACGTTCGCATAGAGATCGTGCGACACCGCCGACGACCCAGCCAATGTCAGTCCAGCGACCACAGCAAGAATCGTAGAGAATGCAACTGCGCAAATGAAACCGAGGAAGACATTCCCGCCCACTGCATGCGCCAGATGGATAGCTACCATGTTGACGCCCCCGGTGATCGCACCCGACGCATTGTGATACTGAGGGTCAGTCGCAACGAGAGCGATCGTGCCGAAGCCGATGATGATGATTAGTGCATAGCCGATGCCGACGATTCCGGTCGCGTACAGGATGCTTTTGCGCGCTGCTTTTACGTCACCAACCGTGAAAAAACGCATGAGAATGTGCGGAAGACCAGCGGTGCCAAAAATCAAGGCGAGACCCAGCGATACTGCGGAAATTGGGTCGGAGACCAATCCACCGGGGCTCATGATAGCTCCGTGCTTTGGATGAGCAAGAATAGCCTGTGAGAAAAGGGCGTTCAGACTGAAGCCAAAGCGGCTGAGGACTATTACGGCCATGAACGCTGCACCGGCAAGCAACAGAACGGCTTTGATAATCTGGATCCACGTGGTCGCGAGCATGCCGCCAAAAAACACATAGATGACCATCAACACGCCCACGATCATTACCGCAGCGATGTAGTTGAAACCGAACAGCAGTTCGACCAACTTCCCGGCACCGACCATCTGGGACACGAGGTAAAGCAGCACAATCACAATGGAACTGGACGCTGCGAAGGCGCGTATCGGACGCTGTCTCAGTCGATAAGATACGACATCTGCCAGCGTGTAACGGCCCAAGTTACGTAGAGGCTCTGCAATCAGGAAGAGAATAATCGGCCAACTGGCGAGAAAGCCGATCGAGTAGATGAGACCGTCATAGCCGCTGGTGAATACGAGCGCAGAGATGCCAAGTAGCGATGCAGCAGACATGTAGTCGCCCGCAATCGCCCAGCCATTTTGGAAACCGGTAATCTTTCCGCCGGCAGCGTAGTGGTCAGAAACACTGTCATTTTTCCTCGCTGCCCATCTCGTGATGACGAGAGTCGAGGCCACGAATACAAAGAACATACCGATAGCAATCGGATTGTGGGCTTGTTTCAGGCTCGCGGGCGTGGCGGCGAGAGCCGGAAGCACATTGAGCATCAAAGTTGCGAATATGCTGAGCTGTTTCATTTCCGTCCCCCATGCTTAATTTCAATGATGGCCGAGTCGTACGCCGTGTTTGCACGGAAAACATACACGGCGACCAGAAAAAACGTGACGGCAAACATCCCAAAGCCAATCGGGATGCCCCATGTGGCCGGCAAGCCCTCCTTGATCGGTCGTCCGAGCAAGTCCGGTGAGAAGGCGAGTGTCAGAATGAAGGCGAAATAGACGATCAACATGAGCGCTGTTAGCGCCCATGAGAACGCGCGACGCTGACGGACAAGAGTCTGAAATCGCGGGTCGTCAAGAATCGGATTGACGACTACCACGCGGGATGTGCTCGCTTCTGATGCATCCCTGCTGTACGCCGGGGCGATATGTTCCACGGTGTCTCCTTTATGTATGCTGCTATTTTGAGTAGGCAGCAAACCGACTAATATCAGTCGGCCTGTGTGGTGATTGCGTTCAGAAATGTGGCGCGACGGCAGTCTCTCTCATGACCGCTTCAGGGGTTCTGAAGCGGTCTGCCATCTCCCGGTCGACCCCAGTTTTCAACTGGGCCTGCATGTAGACTCCAAGATGACGCGCGTGCTGGACGATTGCGTTTCCGAACTGAGTTCGGGCATCGCTATATTCGTTCAAGGCATCGGCGATGGTCGTGTTTCTGTTCAACGACTCGACCAGAGCCATTGCGTCTCCTGCAGCCTTGGTAACGCCCATGCCGCAGTGCGGCCTTGCGACAAAAGCAGCGTCACCAAGCAACGCAACTCGTCCAAACACCATTTGTGGAACTTCGAGGTCGAAGATTGGTTGGAACAGCGGCTGGGTTGCTTTCGTGACGACTTCGGCGAACTGTGGCGCCAGAAGCGAAACAGCTGCCCCTTCCATATCTTCAAGTACGTCAGGCCTGATTAGCGTCGGCGGAATACCTCCTGCCCAGCGCTTGCCTGTAGTGTCCGTCAACAGGTTGGGGAGAGCGACGTCCTCACTGGCGGCTCTGTACCAGACGAAGTTGTAACGACGTTCGCCCGGGTTCGTACTGTTGCCTTGTCCTGCGACTGGATAGCCGAGGATCTGCTCATGAGGAGGAAGGCAGAACGCAAACTTCTCAAAGAGTGCATCGCGGGTGTCCTGAGTGAGCGCGTTCTCGTCAACGAGGCCCCGCCATGCGACATATCCGGCGTATTGGAGGCGGACATCTGGCAGGACCCGGTCGCGAAGCGACGATTTGAAACCGTCAGCGGCGATGACGAGTTCGGCTCGATGCACAGTCCCATCACTGAGCGTGACGGATGCATGCTCGGCTTCGTTCTCTACCGATACGACCGTACCGCCCGAATGATAGTGTGCGTCAGGAAAGGCTGAGCGAAGCACGTGGTACATCTTCCCCCACGCGGTCAGGGTTTGCGGCAGGTCGCGTTCAGATATCACGCTGCCATCCTGCGCAAATGTTATTCGAGACTTCACTTGGACACCGATGGAGTCGTCGATTTCGACACCCGCCGCCGTGAGAGCTTCGAAAAGCTCCGGGTGAGTGACGATGCCGGCGCCGCGGCCGGCGAGCTCCTCTGGGACACGCTCAAATACATCAACCTGCCAGCCGCTGCGGCTAAGCAGATTTGCTGCAAAAAGGCCGCCCAGGGAGCCACCAACAACGATGGCCTTCGGACGTAAGCAATGAGTAGTCATCTTTAGTCCCCAACTTTTGATGCTTTTTCAGCTGCAGTCGCGTGCGGAACTTTCAGATGTGCTATTTCAGAAGCAGGGTAGTTCAGTTCAATGGTGACGCCTGACGGATCCTCCATGAACACCTGATGCAATCCGAGACTCGGTACGGTCCGGTCACGCCATTCGATTCCTTCCGCCCCCAGCGTCTCCCACATGTCTGCGACGCCTGTTGCGAGAAAGGCAATGTGGTCAACCGTGCCAGTTCCAGTAGAGGGAACTTCCTTGTCGCCGAGGTAGGCCAGGAGACCTGCTGGATTGTCAGGATCAATGCCAATTATATGAACGGTTCCGAAGTCACTTTCGTCTCCGCCCCTGTACAGCCACGCACCAGGGAAATCGAACGGCGGACGGTATCCCTGTTTGAATCCAAGAATGCGTTCATAGAACTCACAGCTCTTCTGCAAATCGTTCGTGCGAATGGAGTAATGCGCGAGTTTCGAGATAGGCATGAAGGCCTCCGGTAATTTATCGATCGATTACTAATCGTTCGATAAATTGTAGGTCAACCCGCCGGTGTGGCCAAGACGAATCAGCTTGGGGCTTTCCCCTATGAAACCGCAGGGATTGTTGCAAATCTGAGTGGTAATGGCGCGCTCTATGCTACGCGGACCGGCTATCCGCGGCATAAAGAGAGGCGAATTCAGCGCGTTGGTCGGCGCACAATTTATCCGGATGCCCGTCTATCTCCCCCAATGCGGCATTTCCCAACCCGAGGAATGCCGCCAGCTCTGCTCCCTTCTTCAAGATTGCGGCAAGCTTGATCACTTCGATGGTCCTTGCATCATCGAGATGATTGATCCGGTACTGAACCGGGTCTACTTGGGCCGCCAAAGCCCGCTCATCGATGAACTTCTCGATGGTGAATACGTTCATGTTTGCGCCGAGTCCGCGCGTCGCCGATGTACGCAACGGCATCGTCGGCGAGAACTTTTTTCATCACGTCGACGTTAAGCACTGCGTAAAGTTGGAGGTCTTGCGGTCATTTTGGCTACCTGAAAAAGAAACGATTGCCTGTGCCCACCACATGGCTGAGATAGTTCAGGTCGAGTCTTCAGAATTCGCCCAGCGCGAGGCCGACGGGAGCCGTCTTCTCGCAGGCGTAAGTCGGATAGTCGCTGCAGCCGGCAGCATCACCTCCATATCAACCAAACGCACTTGCGGTAGTGAGTGCTTGATTGTGTTCGACGCGCTCAACAAGGTCAGGATTCGCGATAAATCCATGCGCATACGCAACCAGTTGGGCTGTCCTATCGGCAACTGGCGTTTCGCCCTGTTCAAGCGTTAAGCCACCGTTGACCATCGGCGTACCGTCGAAGGCTTCCCTGTGTGCACCGTTTGCAATCTGACCGTCCGCCGCCGATGCCGTACTTGCGAATCTTCCGGCGCCTCACGTTGGACGACCCAGGCGGGGCTGCTGGCCAGACAGGTTGACCCCGTTTCCGCGTTTTTTAATAGGCGATCAACAAGGTATGACGACTTCGGTGGGGAGAACAGTGGATCTCAGTCAGCTGAACACGGGGTAGAAGTACCTCGCGTGTGGCCGATCGGACGAACCGAGAAAACGTCTAGGCGAGCCGCGTAATGGAGACTCGAAGTAAGGCGGCGAGCGAAAGTCTATGAAATAGCGCGGGCTTTGGATGCCCCTTTTACCTTCCCGGAGGACCTGATAATACCTTTAAGCGCTGCCGGCACGCCGTTGAGGAACGCGTCAATTTGATGTTCGATGTGCGTATCGAGATCGTCCGTGACAGGCAATCCGTAGATCCACTTTCGAACGCCGATGTAGAAAATACTGGCATGCAGGCTCCAGATCAGCTCGAGTTCCCGCGACCGCTCGCTTGCATTGGCGGGAGCCGGCAAGCCATTGGCCTCACGGACTTCCGCCATTACAGGAATGAACACACGTTCTTTCAGACGGGCAAGGTACTTCGAATTAATGCCCTCGCGGGTCAACCCGGCGAAAATAAAGATGCGGATCCATTCGCGCCGGAGAATGACACGTGAATACGACTGGTAGAACCGGACCATGCGGTCCTGAATCGGGATAGACCGGTCCTTGATCAGCTTCTCCCAGCTTCCATCCCAACGATAGACTTCGTCATATACTCGATCAATGAGAGCCTCCTTGTTCGGGAAATACCGATAAAGCAGAGGCTGCGTTACGCCGAGTTGGCGAGCGAGTTCGCGCGTGCTCCCAGAAAAACCGTGCGTCGCAAAGTGATCAATTGCCTTTTGCACAATCATGCGTTCGCGAACTTCCGGGGCAAGCCTCCGGGTTCCCGACTCGCGCGCCTCGGGAAGCGCCAAATCGTCCGCCATCTCATTTTTCCTTGGCATGCTCACTCAGTCGCACAATATATTAGCGTGCATCATACAAAGATTGCCCGCGCCTGACTAGCGGCCCCTATTCTCCATGATCCGCGTGCGACGGGGGAGGGTTGGCCTTTGGTATTACGTGGTACTTCCTTCGCGTTTAGAGACCGGGAACAAAATTCTGCAAGGAAAGGAAGCTGTTATATGGGCGCTGTCAGGTTGATTTATCGGTGGCGTAAGATGGCGCGATGAAGAAAACGAAATCGCTCTATCACGGTCACCGTTTCCCAGCCAGCGTCATCAGTTGCGCAGTGCGCTGGTATTTTCGCTTTCAGTTGAGCTTGCGCGACATCGAAGAGTTGCTTTTCGAGCGCGGCGTGATCGTGACTTATGAGACGATCCGGTGCTGGTGCGACAAATTCGGTGCGGGCTTGGCTCGCCGGGTGAAGGCCGCGCGGCGCAAACCGGGTAGCACGTGGCATCTCGATGAGATGTTTGTGACTTTGCGTGGGGAACCGTACCTGCTCTGGCGTGCTGTTGACGAGCACGGCACCGAACTCGATATCCTGCTGCAAAAGCGGCGCGACAAGGCAGCCGCCAAACGCTTCTTCAGGCGTGTGCTGCGCTCAAACCTAGTACCGCGCAAGATCGTCACCGACCAGCTGCGCAGCTATCCGGCAGCAAAGGCTGACATTCCGGAGCTGGTCAGCGTGAAGCACGTGTTCGTCAAAGCGGCCGCCCGGCTGAACAACCGGGCGGAGAACAGCCACCAACCGACCCGGGAACGCGAGCGCCGCATGCGCGGCTTTCGCGACCCGAAACGCACACAACAATTTCTCTCCTGTTTCGGACCGATACGGCAACACTTCGCGCTCAAGCGGCATCTGCTGCGCGCGTCACTGTATCGCAAACAGCTTGCAGCAAGGTTCGTTGCCTGGTGCGAATTCACCGAACAGGCCCAAAATCCGTCGACTGGCTTCTGAACGAAAGTCACACCTGCCGGCGTTTCGTCTCACTCTCGGCAAGTTGACAACGCCAAAGAGGTGCGTCGAAGCGTGCCTTGGCGCGCGGACCATGCATCGCTGTCGCGCGTCATTGCGCGACGTTTTTCAAGTAATCAAGGAACTCACCATGAAACGCACTACGTTACTCAATCGCTCACTCTTCGCTGCGTGCGCCTCCAATCCGTTCGCTCATCGCGCCACACCGCCCGCCTGACTCGACGCGCGCGAAGACGAAGAGGCGACAACGTCCACCACCAGTCCCACGACGATTGCCACGGCACCGATGACGAACAACACGCGGTGATTGCCGCCGCTGCTGTTGAAAATCGCCGAATAGGCGTAGCCGGCCAAGGCCTGGAAGGCGGCGAAGACCGTGGTCGCGCGGCTCCAGACGACGTTCTGCTGGGTCGCGTTGCCGGGAATCGTCTCGCGAACGCGTGCAAGCACGAGCGGAACGATCCCGGGCGGGAAGGTGCCGATGACGATGGTCACAAGACCGATCAGGACGTGGTTGCTCGACGCCGCAAGAATAGCGACCGCAATCGCCTGCACCAGCAGCAACGCTCGAAGCGCAGTGCGGGAACCGAGGCGGTCGGCGAAGAATCCGTAGACCAGGGGCCCGAATATGGCGCCCAAGCCATACAGAATCCAGAACAGCGATCCGAGATGCGCACCCGCTCCCAGTCCACGCGCGATGAAGTCCACGAGAAAGACCATCGCCGGAACGAGACCGATGGCCATCAGCGCGTACTCGGCATAGAGGATCTTGACGGTCGCGCTCGCGCCTCGGTCCATTTCAACCGCGGCCATGTGCTCCGTTGCCTTGTGGTCCGCGCTCCCGGACGCGGGCCAGCCGAACCAGCTCGCGGCCGTCAGCACCGCAGACAACACTGCAAGACCAATCCAGGTTTCGCGCAACCCGAGTTCGAGCAGCAGCGGGACGATCGTTCCCGAGCCTGCAATCCCGAGGCCGAGGCCAAGAAACACGGCGCCGCCGGCGATTCCCTTGCTATTGGCGGGCACGTGCGGCAGGACGGTCGCCGCGACCAGCACCATGATCGCGCCGCCGGCGACGCCGGAGACCAGGCGCCAAGCGAAGAACCAGGCCACCGAAACCGGGAACGCACAGGCGACGAACGCGAGCGTCACGAGGACCATCATCAAGCGCAGCGTGTGCGTATTCGAAATGCGGCTGGCGATGGGGCGGCCGAGCAGCGCGCCGACGAGATAGCCAGCGAGGTTTGCCGCGCCCAGATAGACGACGTCGGATGCGGCAAACCAGTGCGCCTGAATCAGCGATGGGAGCAGCGGGGTGTATGCAAATCGTGCCAGCCCAATGCTGACGAGGCTCGCGCATAAACCGGCGAAGATGTGCCGCCACATCTGGGAGCGGCTCGCCGCGAGCGGCGCGTGGAGGACTGGGTTACTCGACATGGTAAAAGCTCCCGCAGGGGGCTGCAGCTGACGCAGCGGATTGAAGGTACAGAAAAGGCGGAGACCGTCCGCCTTTATCTTTGGCTGGGTGAGGCGGACAGCACGCGCATCGCGTGACGTGCACGTCCCACCCGGCGGCTACGATCAGGCAGCCAGCTGGGGCGCAGCCGGGAAGTCCACCGGCACGCGTGTCGTTGCATGCAGATAGTTGGTCACAGTCTTGTCGCCGATGACGACAATCGCGTCGACCAGATTGGCCTTGGTCCAGCCTGCGGCGAAGAAGGCCTCGACCAACGCCTGGTCCGCGTGGCCTCGGTTGACCGCGATGTTTTTGACGAGCCGGGCCAGTGCGTCGAGCTTCGCGTCGAAGCTCGCCTCGCCACTGCGAATCTCGAGGATCTGCTCGTCCGTGAAACCGCTCATCTTGCCGATGATCGTGTGCGCAGCCAAGCAGTATTCGCAGCCGTTCACCTGGCTCACGACCAGGTTGACGACTTCGCGGGCCTTGCCGGTGATGGTGCTCTTCGCGTTCTGGAAGGCGAGGTAGCTGGCGAGCGCATTCTCGGAATGGGCGAGCGTCGCGTAGAGATTAGGCACGGTGCCGAGGCTGCTCTTGAGCTTGTCGAAGATGGCCTGGTTGGCCGGGGACACTTCGTCGCGGGTCGGGACGTTGATGGTGGTCATGCTGGCTCTCCTGGGTGAAAAAGTAAAAAACTGAAGCGATGAAACAGCGCGGCGTGTCATTGCGCCGTGTAACCGCCGTCGACGGCGATGGATTGCCCGGTGAGGTAGCGCGGCGCCTTGTCGCTGGCGAGGAACACGATGGTCTGTTCGACGACGCTGCGGACTTCCGCTTCGACACGCACGTCAGCGCGCACGAATTCAGCCTCGGCACCGAGCGCGCGCAGTTCGGCGGCGAGAGTCTGGCCTGCCTCTTCGCGACGGCCGCTGACGACGAGGCGGTTGCCTTCGCGGGCGAAGGCAATAGCGGTGGCGCGGCCGATTCCGGTCAGTGCGCCTGTGATGAGAACGACGGGCTGGTTCATGGCACTGCTCCTTGGCTTTGAAACGCGTTTGCAATGACCGAACCTTGACTGAGTCCAAATGGTTGATAGGGGGGGTATGCTCATATCACTCAGTCCCATCAGGAATATGTGGAGCGCAAATTGGACAAGCTGCAGGCCATGAGAATCTTCGTGCGGGTCGGAAACTGCGCACCTTTTTCATGAAAACCAATGGCGCTATAACTATGAGGCTTATGATAGAAATTCGCGCTCAGCTTGGCCCAACCCCTCAATGCGAGGGGACGCCCTTCTGCGCGTCGGGGCGCACCCGCAACATGGACACGGAAGGCCATCCGGCTGGTTCATGGGTGGATCGCGGCCTCAGACGAGGATGCCATCGAACGGTCGTAGTATTGTCGTTGTGAAGCTTCCTTCAGTCGGCCAAACCCAAGCGATTCTTCGACGAATTTGATAAAGGCACGCGTTTTGGCGCTCACCATACGACCTGCCGGGATGACTGCAAACAGTTCGCTGGGCGGTAGTCGCCAGTCCGTGAGAACTGTCTTGACAAGGCCGCTCTTCAGCTCCGGCGAGAACATCCATTCTGGTGATATCGCAATCCCGGCTCCAGACAGTACCGCTTCCCGGATACCTTCGGTTGCATTCACAGAAAGGCGTCCTGAAAGCGAAAGCGACAACTCTGTGTCATTTCGCTGGAACGTCCACACGCGGCCGCCGCTGCGTCGGCTATAAGTGATAAATTGATGTGAAGCAAGATCAGTGGGCGTCGTTGGCGTGCCGAAACTTTTGAAGTAGGAAGGTGTGCCTAAAATAATTTGCCGAGCCTCGCCAATTTTGCGTGCCGTCAAGTTGGAAATATCGAGCGTTCCAATGCGTAATGCGACGTCAACGCCTTCCTCAATCAGATCGACGTTGCGATCGTCAAGTACGATATCAAGGGATATGCACGGATGTTTATCGAGAAACTGGCCGATCAACGGCATGATATGGATTCTTGCGAACGTCACGTCTGCGCTTACGCGTATCCGCCCGAAGAGCTCCGTACTCGCTCTACGGGCAACGTACTCGGCTTGCTCGACTTCCAGCATGATACGTTTCGCGCGTTCGTAGAATGCCGATCCTGAATCGGTCGGAGTAAGTCCGCGTGTCGAGCGCAGCAGAAGCCGAACGGCGAGACGCGCCTCGAGTGTGGCAATCGCTTTTGATACGGTTGGTTGTCCGACACCGAGCGATTTGGCAGCAGTCGAGAAGGAGCCAGTCTCAACGACTCTTACAAAGGCTCCCAACACTGTCATCTGGTCCACTATCCCTTCTCCTTTTCAAGAGGCAAATGGCATGGCGTGACTCCAAAGGCGCAGGATCCAAACTGGGATCATCGTGCTACCTTCTTTCGTGCTCGTCGTGGCGCTCACTGGATACAGATTTGGCTAAGGTCGATAGTCCGTCGATACACATTCTTGTTTAGCCAGGGGACGAACGTGTACTCGTTGTACGCGTTGCTACCGATATAAATCCAGTTATGCAGAACGTTTAACATGTCTGCCTCTCAAAAAAAATCCCACATGGAATCAAGATAGACTGACGACCCAAAGAAAACCATTCTACGAACGGTCGCGGCAGTCGTCCGTGGGCATAGCGCGCTTATACGTCTGGATAGTTCGATGCGTTCGGGAAGGGGGGCGTGGGAGCCGTCACCGTAAGCCAGTCGTGTGCAGTCTGCGCGAGCGAGACAGGTCAATTCGAACGATGCTGACCGAAGGGAATCAGAAAAGAGTCTAACCGGTCCGGCCTGTGGGGAGACTTGCCTCCAGAGTTTGATCGGTGGCACACCTTATAAAGGCGTCCGGCCGATAACAATAGGGTGTCCCCGCGTATACATGTGTATAGTCTTTGCGGCACGAACCCGTGCGCACTCACATCGAAGCGATAACACGATTTTTCTATAAAAGAAGATGGTTATGCAGGTGTGCGTATCTATCATCTATCGCATCGGGGGCATACAAATAGCTCTTGTGGGCAGTCGGCCGAAGAATTTCTGACGTCCGGGAAGGTGGCCGACACCGCTTGTCTTATTTCCGACATTTGCATGCCGGGCGCGTCAGGCATAGATATGTATGAACACCTGCTTGCGCAAGGCTACGCCCCGCCCGCGATTTTCGTCAGCGCGTATCCCACGCCATCGCTACAGGCCAGAGTGGCAAGCAACGGTGCATTGCTGCTACTGGAAAAGCCGTACCGTGCCGCCGTGATGACGCAGTGGTTGTCAATCGGGCTCGGTAAACCGTAGAAAGAGATTGCCGGGCGGCAAGCGCGCAAATATGCCGTTCGCGAGCGACGCTGCGCGATGCCCCGCGACTGCGGCTGGCACGAGCCAGGCGGTATGGGGTATGAGGATGATTACATCGACTGCGGCCTGATTCTGAGCGCCTCAGCCTTTCGAACGAGCTCCGCTACGGAGCGCGCGGACATTTTTTTCATCGCCTGTCCGCGATGAATCTTCACGGTGATCTTGCTCAGATTCATCTCGGAGGTGATCTGCTTGTTCATCAGGCCGGCCACGACAAAACTCATGATCTGTTGTTCCCGCGGCGTCAACGAGTTGTAGGCGTTACGAAGCGCGGCGATCGATTGCTCGGCCGCGAGGCGCGCTGTCGAAATCGCATGTTTGAAAACAAGTTGCGCGCCTGGACCAGACTCCAACAGAACTGCGAACTGGTCAAAGCCGCCCAGTTGACCACTCAGTCTGATGCCGTTCACGAGGAACACGTGTACGGCGGTCTTGTCCTTTACGAGCGTGTGTAGAAAGTTGTCTTGCACGCATGGGCGTGCGGCCATGTTCTGAGGTCAAAGCGAAAGGTCCTTCGATTGTACCGGCGATATCTGAAGCTGCAAGCCAGTCCGAAGGAAGTGCGTTACTGCGACGCTAGGGCGTCGAGACGCGCTTCCGCAATCTCGCCCGGGTGTTGGTAGTCGTACGCGTCGAACAACTGTGAGCATAGCTGAGCAAGTGAAACCAGGTCGACGGCCTGGTCTGCGTGCTCGACCTCTCCTGCGTTGAGTACGTCATCGAGAACCGGAGCGAGACGGCGCAGTCGCACAAACGTGGCGGCCTCAAGTTTCATGTTGAACCTCCTGTGGCCAGACGGTGGAGCGCACCCTGAGTCGGCCAGCACCCAGGCGATGCTTCACTAGTGAGTTCGAGTCAACATACGCCAGCCCCAGCGCGCCTCAGGCGCTTATGCGGGCCTCGACCAGTTCGCTGGCCAGAATCATTGCGTCGCCGTTAAGTGGCATGACTCGTCCGCGGGTTCGGGGTCGGTAGACCGGGTCGCCCCGGCTGATATGTTTGCCGGATAGGGCGCAACGCCCCGACTCGCGGGCGAGACACGACGACCACACCTGCTCCTGGTAGTTGCAAAGCGTCGGGTCGTGCCAGCACAGCGCGAAGAGCGAATTGGACAGCTTCTCCACGACCGTCACAGTAAAGGTGCGCACGTCACCGCCGTCCGTATTGCGCGGACGGAACGGCTCGCCACCGAAGCTGGGGCGCCCGGACAGGCCCGGAGGATTCGGCATCGGGTCCGGGGGGGAAGAAAATTGATCGATGGCTGCGAGCGTCGTCGCCCACGGGTCTCGACCTTTGGGCGCTGAGGCGAGTCGGCCCGGCCGATGCGATGACGGGCAATGGGTTGACGGCAGCGTGGGGGCAATGGACGCATGATGAGAATCATTCTCTGACAGGATGTCCGAAGTTGTATTGGGTTCAGCGTTCAACATCGTGTTCCTCTCTTTAGCGAAGAGCGAAGCAGTAATCGAACAAATGGGCGAGGTTGAATAACCCTTGAGTTTCAGCTACTGGATGCATATTGTGGAGAGGTCGACAGTACGGCGATAGATGTTCCTGCCAAGCCACGGCACGAACGTGTACTCGTCGTATGCGTTGCTTCCGATATATATCCAGCTATGCAGAACATGTGACACGATGATTCCTTGGAGACGCTATAGAGGGAACCGGTCGGGCGGGCATCCGAAAAGGCAACGTTGTCGTCGGACCGAACCGCGAGTCTTGCGCTATCCTAACGGTGAGCGGTGTCTCGATGAGAGAAGATTAGGTTTAGCCGAAGGGCGAATCTACTCTACGGTTGGATATGTCGATGCCGCTTTAGCGTAGCCCGCTTATACGGGCGTATAAGCGCGGTGAGGAGGCTTCACGAGTGGCTTCGAGCTGCGCGAAACAATCTCCGTCGGCTACTATCTGGAGAGGAACAACAGAAGCCTCGATGGACGAGCGCTGTGTCGGGATGAGACGCCGCGAGCTTATGCGCCAGACCGGAGGCAAATGGTGAGTACAATTGCGCTAAGGGAGGCGTTCTGTGCGGGCAGCTGGTTCTTCATATGATAACGGCGGCCTTAAATATCTGGTGCCTTTGTGGATTGGGGGCTGCATCGCGCTCGGAGCCGTTGTTGCAGTCTGTCTCCGACTGCATCTGCGACTGAGCACCACTGGCTTCTGTCTCTTCATTGTCATTGTCCTGTTGTCCTTGAGGGACAGCTTCATTTCATCCGCGATTTTCTCGGTTGTGGGCGTCGCGCTGCTGGACTTTTTTTTCACGCCCCCCCTCTATAGCTTTCGGATAGCCTATACCCAGGACTTTTTCCCCCTTAGTGCCTTTCTCATCGCGTCAATCGCTGTCACAACGCTTGTCAGACGGATTGACCGGCTTGAGAAAGTGCAGCGTGCCCAGGCGCGGCTCCTGGACCTGACCCACGACACCGTGTTTGTCCGCGACCAGCACGAAGTCATCACGTACTGGAATCACGCCGCGGAAACGCTTTATGGCTGGAAACAGGAAGAGACGATTGGGAAGGTCGCCGATGAGCTTCTCCGGACCCGGTTTCCGCTGCCTCGCGAGGAAATTCAACAACTGTATATTCGCGACGGGCACTGGGAGGGCGAACTGGTTCACACCAAGCGCGACGGCTCTGAGGTCATCGTGGCCAGTCGCTGGACCATGCAACGTGACGAGCGGGGTGCGCCGCTCGCCACCCTCGAGACAAACAACAACATCACGCTGCGCAAGCGTGCCGAGGAGTTGCTGCGAAAGAGTCAGGCGCAGTATCTTGCTGAAGCGCAGAAGCTGAGTCGTACCGGTAGCTTCGGGTGGAATGTCTCGACCGGCGAGGTATTCTGGTCTGAGCAGGCCTTCAACATCTTCGAGTACGACGTGGCAATGACGCCCACGATTGACATGGTCCGGCAGCGTGTGCACCCAGACGACATGCCGGTGTTTGAGCAACTACTCGCGCAGGTCGTGAGTTCGAGGAGTGATTTCGACGTCGAGCATCGCCTGCTGTTTCCGGATAAGAGGGTCAAGCACCTGCACGTCGTGGCGCACCGAACAACCGGTCAGCCGGATAACAGGCAGTTGATCGGAGCCGTGATGGACGTGACGGAGGCAAAGCAGACAGAGGAACAGCTGCGGCAGGCGCAACACGACCTCGCGCGCGCCAGTCGCGTCACCGCCCTCGGCGAACTAAGCGCGTCGATCGCGCATGAGGTCGGCCAGCCGCTTGCCGCCATCATCACGAATGGCGAGGCCGGTCTGCGCTGGCTGCGCCGCCAGCCGGTCAACGTGGAAGAGGTTGAGGGGTGCTTGACCCAGATAACGGATGAGGGGAACAGGGCGGCTGAAATCGTGCAGCGTGTGAGGAAATTGATGAAGGGAGCGCCACCTGACCGGGCATTGGTTGAGGTCAACGAACTGATTGACGAAGTGATAGTGCTGATTCGAGGGGAGGTCCAGAACCAAGGTGGTTCGCTTGTGCTGAATCTCGCGCCCGGACTTCCCGCGGTGCTTGGCGACCGTGTACAACTTCAGCAGGTGCTCATCAACATCATCATCAATGGTGTGCAGGCGATGGCCAGCGTCGACGGCGAGCGTGAACTTGTGGTCGGGTCCGGACTCGACAACGAAGAAAACGTGGTGATAGCCGTGCGGGACTCAGGGCCCGGCATCAGCAAGGAGAACCTGCCGCGTCTGTTTGAGGCCTTCTTTACGACGCGCAGCGCCGGTATGGGGATGGGGCTGGCTATATGCAGTTCGATTATCGAGGCGCATGGCGGTCAAATCTGGGCATCCAACAACCCCGAAGGTGGCTCATCATTCAGTTTCAGTTTGCCGCCAGCGCCAGTGTCTGCAGCGCTCGCGTAGCGCGCGCCAGCGTTCGCATCAGTTATACATTCGTATCATCGCGGCCAAAGCGGTTGTACGGTAACCTCTAGATAGAAAGACGGGCGAGCGGGTTGACCGCTCTTTATCCCGTAGGAAGAGAGGTTGAGGGCTGCCACTTTGCAAACAACACCTGTTGTCTCGATTGTTGACGACGATAAAGCCGTTCGTCTCGCGTTAGGAAGCCTGGTGCGGTCACTGGGCTGGCGGGCGCGCATGTTCGAGTCAGCCGAAGAATTTCTCGTGTCTGGGGAGGTCGCCGACACATCCTGCCTCATCTCCGACGTCCGCATGCCCGGCATGTCGGGCGTGGAGATGCACGAGCGCCTGCTTGCGCAAGGCCATGCCCCGGCGACAATCTTCATAAGCGCGTACCCAACGCCGTCGCTGCACTCAAAGGCGGTCAGTAACGGCGCGCTGGTGCTGCTTCAGAAGCCCTATCAGGCGACGGTGATGACTTACTGGCTCTCGGTTGCACTCGGCAATCCGTAGGGGGAATGTCCGCGCGAGGCTATCGCCGTACAGAACTGGATAGTTGCGGCTTGATGCCAAGGGATTCGGCCTTGCGGACAAGGTCCGGCATGGAACGCGCGTTCATCTTTTTCATCACCTGTCCGCGGTGGACCTTCACCGTAATTTCGCTCAGGTTCATTTCGGAGGCAATCTGCTTGTTCAACAGCCCGGACAGCACGAAGGCCATCACCTCTTTTTCTCGCGGAGAGAGGGACTGATACGACGCCCGCAGGTCAGCCATGGCCGCGTCTGCAGCAAGCCGCTCACTATCGCGCGCCAGAGCGTGCTCTACTGCGTCGAGCATGTCCTGGTCCTTGAACGGCTTGGCAAAGAAGTCCTGCGCGCCGGATTTCATCGCTTTCACGCCCATCTCTATGTCTCCATGAGCAGTCATGAAAACGACGGGAATGCGCATGCCGCTGTTGACGATTTCCTGGTGAAAAGCCATTCCGCTTTTTCCGCGGAGCCGGACATCAAGAATCAGGCAACTGGGCCCGCTCGAAGCGGGAAACTGGAGAAATTCTTCAGGGGACTCAAACGTTTCGATGCGCAGGCCAACCGAGCGCATGAGCGTGCTGAGAGCGAGCCGGATTGCCTTGTCATCATCGACGACATAGACAACCGGGCCGTCGCTTCCTGCATCGCTGGTCATGATTGGGTAGGTCGGTCCAGCAGCCATCTGGTCACCCTGTGAAGCCGAACGGCGTTCTCATCGCGGCCGGCAATAGCTTATTCTACGCGCCCGGACGGAACGCGAACAATCATGCGCCGCCCCAAGTAATTGTCCGCGACTTGTGCGGTGCACTGCGCAGTCCCCGCCAAAATCTTTCATGTTGAAAGGTTTTGGCGGAAAGTGTCGTTGAAACGCTTTGGGATCTGGGGTATTCGTACCTTTCGTGCAATTTATGGCGGTTGGATCCTAAAAATCGTTATTGATCAATGACTTGCGCATCCGCCGGTTGCGCGAAAGCCGTGGAGCCGCCGGGCCTTGCTGCAAGCGGCTCTGCAAGTGCCTACCGCCAGATTTCGCACGATTCGTACGATTACCCGGTTTGCCAGTGGACCGATCATCGGCTCAGGCACTGGATCACCACGCGCAGCGTGTCGGGATCGACGCTTCCTTCAACGTGTACCTCGCCTCGTGGCAACTGGATCCGGATCGTGCCGGGCGCCGGTGCCGCAGGCGAACATGCGGCCGCTTCGTTGCCGCTGACGTGGCTTCGTCCACAGTCACCGGCAGCAAGGCACATTCGCGACCGTCGACACCGAGCCGTCCCTCGAGATACTGCCTGCGCCAGTCGAATACCTGATTCGCGTTCACTTCGTGACTGCGTGCACCGAACGTCCACCGGATAACGTCTCCTCGACGATCTGGCGCTTCTCGTCCCGCGTACGCCGCCGATACTTGCGGGCACCTTTGACTTCGGTGAATTCGGTCACTGTGTCCATGATTTCCTTTCTGGACACAGTCACATTTGTGCCCCGGGAAAGCATGGCGTCGCCTTCATCCGGCGTCTATACGGTCACGGTCGGACGGATACGATCGTTCGCTCTCGAATTTGCTATTTAGACGACTTTATGTCACTTCTCGGACAACTTTGTGTCGTTTGACAACTGCGCGTCGTCGGACCACGCGAGTTCGACCAGGCGCACCCCGGCGTAGCGGTACAGTGTCCAGATCGCACGACGCCGTGCGGTGACCAGTGCCTCATCGTTATGGGTCGCTTCGGCGACCCATGCATCGCACGCGGCAAGCAACGCCGTCGGCAGCATTCGTTGCGACGCGAAGCTCGTGCGCGACCGACCGCCGCGCACGAGCCCTGCAGCCGGATTGGCGGTCAGATAGCCGGTCTCGTCCAGTAGCGGAACAGGCTCGCGACGACCGCGAGTGCCCGGGCCCGCGTCGCTTCCGACACCTTCTGGCCACGGTCGCCGACGGTGTCGCGAGAGGGCTTGCGTAGTGCCTGCCGGTACGCGAGCAGGTCGTGGCGCGTCAGGTCTGACAGGGGGCCCAGCTGCTGCGCTTCACACCATGTGACGAGCCGCCGTAGCTCGGCACGGTACGCACGCAACGTATGCGGCGAGCGACTTGCTCGATCGCGCAGGAAGAGCGCGACGGCCTGCGCGTCGTCGCCCACGCCGAGCGTGTCGGTCGCGCTTGCGACGTTGGCAAAGCGCCCGGCGCGCGCAAGCCACACGAGCAACACTTGCGGAACGGTGACCAGTGCCATGGTTTCCCGTATCGGCTCACCGGTCGTGGCCGGCAAACCGGCTTCGGGTATCGCCCTGAAGCGTCGGCGATGGGTGTGCAGTACGCGTTGCAGCACCGTCTCCGGCGTCGGTGCATCGTCGATCGCCGCGGTGCGCACACGGCCGCGATCCCAGTATTCGATCACGACCGCGTGGTCGAGCAGTTGCTGCATGACAGCCGGATGTGCTGACTTCGCATCGGCGAGCGACGCATACCGGCGCCGGATCGCGGCTAGTGTCCAGCGTGTGTAGACGACATGGCCAAGCGCGTTGGTCAGGTACACGAGTGCCGCGTCGATGTCCGCCGGCAGCCGCCGTGGGGGCGTCGTGCCACCATCGATCCAGTCGGCGGGGCTCATTGTTTTGTGAACTGACCCCGCAAAGTTGGACAAGATTAGGCGGCCAAGGACTGGGTCCTGTATTGCACGGGACTCAGCCCTTTCAGTTTGAGCTTGATGCGGTCGTGGTTGTAGTAGTGGATGTAACGGATCAGGCCGGTCTTAAGCTGCTCCAGACTTGTGAAGCGGTTGAGTCTGAAGAACGCGGACTTCAGCGTCCCAAAGAAGCTCTCCATCGCGGCATTATCCAGGCAGTTGCCCTTACGCGACATGCTCTGGGTCAGGGCGTGCTGCGCCAGCAGCCGGCGCCAGGCAGGCATCCGGTATTGCCAGCCCTGATCCGAATGCAGTAGCGGTCTGTCTTCGCCTTCGAGCCGGCTCAGCGCTTTCTTCAGCATGCCCGTGACCAGGTCGAATGTGGGACGCTCACTCATCTGGTAAGCCACGATCTCGCCGTTGTACAGATCCATCACGGGCGACAGATAGAGTTTCTGCCCAGTAGCGTTGAACTCGGTCACATCTGTTACCCACTTCTGGTTAGGCCGCTGCGCGCTGAACTGACGCTTGAGCAGGTCCGGCGCGATACGTCCCACCGCACCGCGCCAGGAACGATATTTCTTTGGCCGCACCAGCGATTTCAGCTGCAGTTGTCCCATCAGCCGCTGCACCGTCTTGTGATTGATCGTGTGGCCGCTCTGGCGGATCGCCACTGTGACGTGTCGATAGCCGTACCGTCCGTGATGGCGTTCATACACGCTCCTGATCTTCGCCTTCAGATCGGCGTAGCGGTCCTCAGCACCCAGTGCCTTCAACTGGTAGTAAAACGTGCTGCGTGCGAGGCCTGCTACCTTGAGCAGGATGGCTGTCGGATGTCGTTGCCTGAGCTCACGCACTATCTGCGCTTTTTCTTTTGCGCCGCCTGCTTCTTTGCCTGAAGCAGGGCATCGAGCTTTTTTAGGTACGCCACCTCCGCGCGCAGGTACTCGTTTTCCTTGAGCAGCTCTTCACGCGTGCGTTCGTCGGGTGCATGCTCTTCGGTCGGTTTTGGGGCAGATGGGTTCGACATTTTTCTGGGGCGTCCACGGGGCCGTGACGCCAGGGCATCTATACCCCCCGCATGATACCGGCTCTCCCAGGTCGCGATGCTGTCCGGATGGCGAATGTTCAATGCAGCGGCCACCTGGTCATACGACAGATGTTCACGCCGCATGCGCAGCAACACCGACAGCTTGAACTGTGCGTCGTAGTGAGTGAACTTCTTGCGCAGACCCTTGAGGCCATGCTGCCGATAACTCGCTATCCAGCGTCGTAGCACCGTGCGGGTGACGCCATGCTCGTCGCACAATGCCCGGATGCTGCTTCCTCCGGCCAGGAACTGCTTCACTATCTTCAGCTTGAACTGCTCGTTGTACTTCGTCATGAAAAACACCCCAAAGATTGGACTGGTGTCCAACTTTTGGGGTGCAGTTCACGCGGTGACACTTTTACTTACCCTTAAAGGAGAGCGTGCAAGAGTTGGGGAAGCTCCCAGGGAGGGCCGCTCGAGCTTCCGGTAACGGATCCCGCAACATCGTCGCCAAGACTCGAACACTAGCTTCCTGGATGCCTCGAGGTATCCAAACGTATAAGCGCACTATGTCCACGTAGAACTGCAGCGACCGTTCGTAGAATAGTTTTCTTAGAGTCGCCCGTCTATCTTGATTCCATGGACTTAGCGATTTCATTTGAATGTCAGCCAGGTCAAACGTTCTGCATAACTGGGTTTATATCGGTAGCAACGCGTACGACGAGTACACGTTCGTCCCCTGGTTGAATGAGAACGTGTATCGCCGGACTGTTGAACTTAGCAGCATCTGTATCCAGTGAGGGCCACGATGAGGGCGAACGCAAGAGATTTGCTCGAGCCGCGCCGAGATGATCCGGCGCCCGCGGAACTGCGGAGGATGGGCGCGAACATCTTCGCCGTCGACGTCGCAGATCAACACGAGTGCTGCTGACATGAACGCGCGCGAAAAGTGGCACAACCGACCGATGCAGGTCCGTGTGTTGGATCGCTGCGATGAATGCGGCGAGTTGAAGGAAGACGTTCGGAAGCACGTGAGCCTTTGGCCGAATATTACCGCCGTCTGCTGTGCGAAGTGCTTCACCGAAATGACCGCAGAATGCAGCGGATTTGCAGTCTGCCAGTAGCCAACGATGACCGGAACGCGATGAACCCTTCCGCATCGGCGACGAAGGGCGCCACGGCCCCGTTGATGGCGAATGCACCCGCCACTCACAGATAGGGAGATTGCCATGTTCACATATTCGATCCGTTATCGCGATGTCTGCGGCCGTTGGTCGGTTGCGTTCGCACAGGCTGTTTCACAGTCCGACGCTGAAGCGATTGCAACCTGCCGATACGGGGCTTTCCATTCTGTCAGCCGTTTCGGCTGACAGGCACCAGTCCCGCGCTTGGCCTGCTTAGGAAGACCGAGTTCCGCATGAAAGCCCTGATATAGGGGAGTGCATCAATGCGACAGACCACACGGTGACGGTAACGGTAGAGGATAAGTACCTGATGAAGTTCCTGTCGTGGGGCATGAGGAAGATGATGAACATTAGATACCCCCGCTTCACCGCCATCGAGTTGTGGGTCCTCGCCATCTCCATCATCATCGCAGCCGGAATACAGATATGAGAGACCCGCCGACGGTCTCATCAACACCCTGTCTGAAACCCGGAATGCGGCCACGCATGTCGACGCCATGAGCGACGTTTGCACACCGTCTTTCGCAGAATATTGGGAAGACATTTATGATCGGCTTACGTTATACCCGCAAGTCACGCGACGGCTTGCGTTTGATTTCGGTTGCGGCTCTCTTTGGTCTCGCTGGTATCTGTCACGCGCAATCCCCAGCGAAGGTTCAGGATACTGGCGTCGATGCGAATCCACCGTCCATCACAACGTCAACTGGTTGCAATTTTTTTGCAGGGCTGAAAGGTCCATGGGGCATGGGTTCCCGTCGCCCCACCGGAATCGGCTAGAATCCCCATGCTTTGAAGGTCGAAAGGGCCCAAAGCCAATCGTGGCAAGAGATTCCAACGAGATTGAGTGTCGAGGAGTTCGAGCAATTTGTCTGGCCGCATCTGAGCAAGGGCCGTCGCGGCCCGGCGCGAAAGCTCAGCGCGCACACAATCTTCAACTACATCCTGAAGGCGCTCTATCTCGGCTGCCAATGGAAGGAGCTGCCCATCGGGAAGGATCGGCACGGCCGCCCCGAGATCCATTACACGCGGATCTATCGAGCGTTCCGGCGCTGGGAAGCGGACGGATGCTTTGATGCCATTTTCGAGAGTTCGGTATCCCGACTTCATTGCGACGATCGCCTGGACACGCGCATCATCCATAGCGATGGCACTACGAGCGCCGCGAAGAAGGGACGCGACAACCTCGGCTTCAGCGGCCACAAGAAGGTCAAGGGCTGCAAGGTCGTTGCCCTGTGCGACCGCAGCTACAACTGCAACGTGATCGCGCCGTTCGTGTCGGCCCCGGGCAATCGCAATGAATCGCCGCTGTTGCGCGAAGCGCTGCCGCGGCTCACGCGCATCGCCCGGGCGGTAGGGCTCGATCTGCGGGGCAGCGTCGTGAGCCTGGATGGCGTGTACGATTGCCGGCGCAACCGCAAAGCCATGTTCAATCGCGGCATGGTGCCCAACATCAACCCGAATTCGCGCGGCAGCAAGGGCCAGAAGCGAGGCCGCAAGGCGCTGTTCGATCCGGCCATTTTCAAGGAACGGTTCAGGACGATCGAGCGCGTGTTCGCCTGGGAAGACAAGTTCCGTCGCCTGCTGTTACGCTTCGAGCGAATCAGTCAATTACACTATGCGTTAAAGACGCTCGCTTATACGATGATCAACCTGCGCCACTACTGCCACAGCTGATCTCCCTGCACGAGACCTTTCTTCCACCGTCGGCGCATCGCGCCGTGATCCCGTTCGTCTGCGCCATACCGAAATCTTCGCGCCACGGCACACATCATCGCATCGCGCGCTTCGCCGCAGCCATTTCTTCCCATCCCAAGCGCTCGTCCAGCCGCGCTGCGCCGAGTTTGATCGAAACCCGCAACCAGTAGTAGGTATCGTCGCGAGAAAGTCCGTTAGCGGCTACTCTTGGGATACGCACCGCCCGTCGTCACTCGTTGAAAAGAGGTTGGGGGTACCATTTTGCACACTGCGCCCGTTGTGTCGATTGTCGATGACGACGAAGCCGTTCGTCTCGCCTTGAGCAGGCGTCGTCAACACACTTCATCCGCTACCCCGGCATCATGAAGGCGCCAGGATAGCCAAATTCAAATCGATTGACCAGGAACACTTATACGTCCGTATAGAACGATTAGCCTTTCTGAGACTGATCAAGATCAAGTGACAGGCTTAAAGTGGAGACTCCTCACCCATCTGACGAAGGAGTATCACCATGAGCCGTATCGGTGTTCCTGCTGTTGAATCTGCAACTGGCGCGACCGCAGAAGTCTATGCCGAGGTCAAGAAGGCTGCCGGCAGTGTGCCGAACCTGTTTGTTGCGCTGGGCGCGCTGGCGCCGCAGGTACTCAAATCCGTGCTGAACGCGGAGGGCGTGCTGGGCGCGAGCACGTTGAGCAAGCAGGAAGTGGAGACGATCAAGCTGGCGGTCAGCGAGCTGACCGGGTGTGACTACTGCGTCGCAGCGCACACACGGGTTACAGCGACGCGCAACTGGTGGAGATCACGCTGGCCATCGCGCTGACGGTGTTCACCAACACGTTCAACCGCATCAACGACACCGACCTGGGGTCCGCTAAGGCCACGGTGCGCGGACGTCTTTGCCCGGTGTCCGCGCGTTCGGTGAAACGGGTCATAGAGAAGGCACGCATAGGCTGTGCCGTTTGCGACGTGACGCGAGGATACACCTGATCAATATCTTTGGCGCGTGCATCGCAGTGTTCACGAATTGAGAGTGAAAGCCATGAAACTTGATTTCCATGTTGCAGAAAAGAGCGGCGGCGCCTATTGGCATCTCGCGTTGCTGAGATGGACCATGGTGTTCATCTTCATCTGGTTTGGTATCCAGAAGTTCACCCCCTATGCGGCCGATGCGATAGCGCCTTTGATTTCACACAGTCCGTTCATGAGCTGGCTGGGTGTGTTCGGCGTACGCGGACAAGCGAAGATTGTCGGGACCATCGAACTGCTAACCGCGGCGGCGCTGATTATTGGTTCGGTCGTCCCGGTTGCTTCTGCACTGGGAGCGGCGTTGGCGAGCGCGACATTCGTGCTGACGACTTCATTTGTTTTCAGCACGCCAGACATCACACTGCATAGCCAGACCGGCTTCCCGATCATCTCGACACTCGTGGAGCAGTTCCTGATCAAGGATGTCGTCTTGCTGGCCGCATGCCTCACCTTGCTTCTGGCTTCGCTTTCGTCGCGTCGGCTGACGTCGTGAAGCTGTCACAATGAGACTCAACCGTGGCAGTGTGGCAGCAGCGATTGAGTTCACGTTTGTGCCTGCACCCGCACCGGGTACATTGCGGGTTGCCAGTCGTTACTATGATTGTTCGGGATCATCGAATGCGACGGCCAACGAGAATGGAACCGCCGCGAAATCGCGTCCCACTCCGGCAGGACGGTAATGTCCGCCGCAGCACGGGAACGCGACCGCGTGCGTCCGATCGTCGTCGATCAACGTCGCTCGTTGCGGTTCTCTGCGTTTTCGATACGGCGCTACTGCCTCTGATAAAACTGCTGCAATTCCACCGCGCACTCCGCGGGTTTCTCAAACGTCGTCCGGTGCCCGCAGTCCGTCAGCACGACGACGACACTCCCTGGGATGCGCTCGCCGATACACACTAACGACAGCGAGCCGGAGCGAATCTGGAAGAAGCGGAACGGACCTTCGCAACCGTGCCGACCTTTCAGTCACACAAGAACTGCGCGCGCTACGCGGCGCTGCGGGACCTGTTAGGGAAGCGAACGGACGAAGCCGGCTGAGATCGTTGCCTGAGTGATCGCCGCCGGCGTCGCCGGGCAGCCATCGCACCGACCGCCCGCCAGCAAAGATGACAGCCCTTATCGCCGCCAACCTGCGGGCACGCCGCGTCCCGACGCGCCTATACCCGGGGGACGCCTCGGGGCAGGTGTTCCAGCAACGGGGAAAAGACCAGACAGGAAGCGCCTGATTTAACAGGACATTTTAATAGGGCCGGCTCGCAAACCGGCACGGCGTCTGGGCGCTGCTACCCCGGTAAAATGAGGTTGACCCGCTTCGACGGACAGATTTGCAGTTGCGATCGATGTGCGGTTTAGCCTCCATTGAGCGATGAGTCGCGGGTTGTCCACCGTC
>NZ_JBNDMO010000052.1:0-25769 GCF_050436625.1 Paraburkholderia sp. GAS334
CGCCCGGAATTCCGCCGGGTACGGCTTCCGATGCTGGCCCATGACGGCACCTCCTCTTCAAAAGAATAGGTGTCCGTTTTCCCGGGTCAACTTCAATCAGACCGGCCGCCAGCGCTTGCGGTTCATGAGTACAACCCGTGATGTCCGCGACCAGCGCTTGCCGACCCACAAGAGACACTCGAACTGCTCAATACCGGACATCCGACCTGTCGCGACGGATGCGGTGATTGAACCGTAGCAGGTCGATCAACAACCCCTATCTAAAAGACGCGCGGCAAGCGTCCGACATGCGGCACTGAACGCATTCGACCGTCGTCAGGTGTCTTCCAGCGGCCTATGATGGATATTAGCTTCCCTTAGAGGCGGCGCGAGAATTCGGCCAAATCGTCCCGTGCGGAACGATCGGGTACTGCGTCCCACCCCGGAAGATTTTGCGCGAGCCCAGCTTCTAACGCCAGACGCAACGTGGCTGCGCCTACCAAGCGCCCGATGGCCAAGGTCGTGGCGTCCGATGCTTCAGACCTCGTGACCTGCCAGAGGCGCGCATATTCGGCGGTCGGTTCAAGCTGATCGGCAAGAAAGTCGGCGAGGTAGTTGATAGGAAGCACGCCACGCTCGACAAGCGCTGCGCCCAACTGAACAGTGACACGAGTGATCGGTGGCATTGCGCCGTTGAACAAGTTTGCGTTTGGATCGATGCACTGGGTTTCGAACACAGCTGATCCGATCGTGCGCCAGAATTCAGCCGTATCGACACGTGTCGCCTGCGAGGAATTGAGCCCAATCAGTCCCCAGGCAATAACCGGATAGGCCGGATTGTCGAGGCCCCGGTGCGCCGGATAGCTCAACTGCTCTCTCAGTTCGTAAGTGTCGCGCCACAAAGCTCCGAACCACTCCGTCAAGCCGGCCAGTTGAGAGAGCACGCGTGCGACGACTATCGCTTCCGGCGAAGTCGTGACGAGCCCCGCGGGTCGACCCGTAGCGCTCACCAGCCCCTGCCGAACCGCTCCTGCGAGAATCTCGGCTGCCCCGCTTGCGTCGCCATGGGCCTCCAGAATCGAGGCTTCGCACAAGACGCGATCAACCCCCCAAAGGGGTTCCTCCTGGCGTACCCAGTCAAACGCGGTTTCACCAAGAGGCGTGATGCGACCTGACAGTTGTACAAGTAGTGCATCGCGGAGGGTTCTCTGCTTAGTCACGTCGGCTTGGGCCCTCCCTGCTCGCCGCGGAGTGTCTCGCCAGATGATCTGTTGCAGCCATGCCCGGGCGATCCAGTTTCCGTCACGGCGTGCGAACACGGTATCGATGACCCTGCTAAGCCCATCTCGTAACGCTTCCACGTCGTGTGTCGCGACAGAAGCGAAACGTGCTTCAGTCGCATTGAGTAAGCCGAAGACGACAACTGGCCCAAGGGGCACGCCTTCGCTCGAGAACACGTCTGGGGAAGCGCGAATCAGGGACGCAACTAAATTCAGATCGATTTCCGACAAAGGGCCAGCAAAGCCATGCTGAAATGGCGCCGGAAAGCTCGCCAGTATCTCCATGTAGCGATCAGGCCACAGGGTCGCGGCTACTCGATGAGCCCAGCCGTCGCCGATCAGCATGCCTTGATAGCGAGTCCAGAAGCCCCGCGATGTCAGCGGCTGCGCGACGGTCGCTTCGGCATAACGTCGCAGGCGGTCGTTGAAGTGGGAGTTCCACAATGTCACCAGACGCGTGCGCAGGATCTCTAGGAGTGAGTAATTCTCGGCTTCATTCGCGATGCGACTGCAGACGGCCGAAGCTAGGGCGACGTCGCTGACCCCGCCCAACATCTGCAATTCCTCGACGACGCGAAACAGTCCCTGCTGATTCGCGTCGACGGCAACCTCAAAGGCAGCTCGACCCATGAGCCAGCTCAGGCGAGCATCCAGATGAAGAGGTTGCCCAGGACCTGCGGCGGCAACGATAGCGTCGCACCAATCTGTGAGGCCTGCTACCGCGAGCCGTTCCGCGAGAGTGTCGGGCGCCCCCGATCCGTCAAGCGGTCGCGGCGCGAGCTCCCCGAACTCATTCGTCCGGCCCGGAGCGTGAAGCCAGTCGAGCATCGTGACTAGGGCCACTTCGCCATCGGGCGGTCGAGAAAAGTTTGAGCCGTCCTCAATCATTCCCCGTCTCCTGAGGCGCGTTGCTTGGTTGCTCTATCCATTTCGCCAAGCGACGCAACTGGTAACCGACCTCTCGTCTCAGCGACCACGGCGGGACTGGACGCTTGGCCCAATAGGTCTCGAAGGGCTCCGCTTCGGCAAATGCTTCAGCCAGCACCTCGCGAGTTTCGATGGGTTCAGCGACCAGCGTCATCAAGCTGATCTCGACCTTGCCCATCTGGTTGAACGAGTGCCCGGAATGCCAAACCACATCATCGACCTGCAAGAAGCGATCGTGCAAACGACGGATCTTCGAGACGCGAATGTCGATGTCTCCGAATTCCTGCGCCGGGTCCCGTAACTCAGCAATTTTCTCGAGCATCTGGTCACCGAACAATTCTCCATTAGTGTCGTGGCGTCGACTACGGTTAGGTCGCGGATTAATCAGCCCTCGGATTGCGACACCCTGATACGACGCCGCCGTCGCGAACTCTTGAAGATCGTCCGCGTCCAGATAGGGATCGACGAAGATAATTTGGGATCGCGCCGATGCAATGAGCTCCCGGATCCAAGAAACCGTTCCCTCTCTATCGCTCTCGAGGAGACGGACATTGCGCCGCACCGCTGGAGCCTCAATCGGTCGCAGGTCGCCGATCCGATCAGCGCGAGCCCTCTGCAGTCTCTCAAGTTGACGCAGAGCCGTTGGCGGCGGTGCGGCGGGCAGCGTTTGAGGCGGTCGAACATGAACCATTCGTCGTGGGGCTGACGGCGTGCGCCGTGGTGGCGCAACCTCGCGCACGGTCCCTTGCGGGACTTGCACCACGCTGACGCTGCGAAAAAATGGCGACGGCTCTTCGCGATCGAGAAGGCCACGAAGTTCGCAGGACAGGTCGTGGCGCACAGCCGCAATCTGGGAGTGGGCTGGGGCACGAAAGCGCCCGAGAGCATTGGGGGTGCCTTCGGCACGCCAGGCCGGTGCTCCCGCGCGCAGTTCTTCGACGATCAGCCGTAGGGTCGAGAGATCGGCGCCACGACGCGGGGCCCCGCCGACTTCAATGGTCTCGCCTGCCGTCGACTGCTCAGCGATGCGGGTACCACAATAACGAAGAAGAGGGTTCGGAGCGATTAGCACACCGGAGCCCAGCCAGTCGTCGTAAGCCAGCAAATCAAAGTGAATTTTTTGCCGCAACCATTCCCGGGCGCGGATGAAGGCTTCGACCTCCGTTGATCCGTCTCGCATCGCCCTGACGGGGTCAGCCAACGCCTCCATCGGCACGAGACGGTGCAACCGTGGCCTGCCGTGCCAAGTGGGTGAAAAGGGCGGCAAATCAGGCAAGACTGTGAATCCGTTGTAATCGGGCTCAGGCGAAAGGCGGCCCGCCACTATTGGGAAGGACCGACCTGGGACGACCGCCCGACCTTGCTTAAGCGTCTCGTACCAGGCGATCGCGTCCGTCAACGGCAGAACGGATCGACCGACGCAGAGACGATCAGATCCAAAGTTCTGCCACCATCCCCCGTTCGGGGGCGACGGCGGGACAGGCATTTCCGTCGGCAGGAGCTCGACGGAAGCGAAAAGCACGTGATTGACTTGCTCTCGAATAAGGGTGACGAGGCGGATAACACCGACAGAGTAGTCTCCCTCAATCAGAGTTGGCCATTCTGCGGATACTGGTCTCTGCACGGCAAAATAAGTTTCTGTCATTGCGCCCATTCCCATGCTTACCGAACCAACTTCGCGAACCGTCGAAGGTACGAGCGAGGATTTGATCCATCCAGCTTTGTATTGCGGCAACTCATCAATCAAAGCCTGCCAACGTAGTCCGGCAATCTTGCTCACATCGCCGTGCCGAATCCATTGAATCATGATTTGCAAGCGTTCGGACTGACGGCTTCTTATGCCCGCGTCAGCAATGCCGAACACAGGTCATGTCGCGATGGCGTAGTGTGATAGACATCGGTGATAACGGTCGAACGCTGCAGGTCCAAAAGCGTCGAAGCTGAAAATAGTCGTTCGGGTCGAACGACTCCTTCGCCTACACAAGCGCCGTGAAAAGCGTTTTGTCAACAGTGACAACCCCGTCGACGAGTCCGCCGCCTCGACAATTCCACTGGCTTGTAGGTCTCCCCGTTGCCGAAAATCGGATCAACCTGCACGATCGTGCGGCCGCAAATCTTAGCCCTCGCATAGCCCCGTCCGTTTAGCCTCCCGGCTCTATCCCGTGATCACTAGCCTGTTACGGATAGCGTCGCGTAGAGTCGGGCGGGGCTGGCGGTGGCCCACCTTTGCATTTAACCATTCCGGATTCCATAATTTGCTCTATGCGATCATCGGCCTTGCGTGGCTGTTCATGAGCTTGATTAGCTCGGCGGCCTTCTCGCTTACCTCACCAACCTGGTCAAGAGACAACAAGCGGATTGTGGACCTGTCTTTTACTGCTTGAAGCATATTCGAGCCAAGCGCCAGTGCGACATCTTCGACATTGTCGAAGTTGCCACGAAGGACCCGACGAACACCAGACGCGAGGAGGTCCGCTACTTGCACGCCCGCAAATTTCTCAGAATCGACGTATTTGAAATCGTCATTGATGATCTTGCCAATGTTGATGCTTCCGTCTCCAGTGGTATCGACGTCGAGGCCATACACTTTTGACAAGTAATCCGGGGCTTCTCCAGGCTCATATTCGAAGCGGCGGAAGGATTTGTAGTCGCCCTCCGTAATGAAGATCATCGGTTCGCGCAATGACTTGGTTTGCAGAAATCCCGGAAGCAGCTTTTTGAAAGCGTTCTCATAAACTGTAGGCGTTCTGTCTTTCTGGTCCACGCGCCAACGAAAACTGCCCAAGCTGACAGGTTCTCGCTGAACAAAGTAAAGCGTAGCCGAGGTCAGGACGGTGTAGATCAGTTCGACCTGCAAGACCAGTTGAGTGTACAGTTGCAACGGCAAGGCGCTCAGTTCGTCCGCAATTTGGCGGACGGCTTGTCGTCCTTCTTCGTAGATCATGTGCGGAACGTTTTTCCTGATCTTTTCCACCTGACCCTGCCTGTGACGTTCGATTGCGTCACGACGATGGAGGCTGAGATCAACGGCAATCGCAACCGCCATCCCGCCGATGCTCCGTAGCTTCGTCAGCAACTCGATGTATGCGGTTTCGCCCGCCTTTCCTAGCTTGACTTCGCGACCATTTCCATACTTAAACCGAAACGCCCGCATGAGGTCGTCAAGTTGCTTCCTCTTGGACTCTGGGATCACATAGGCGGCAATTGCACACCAAGAGTCTTCCTTCTCGGTGAAAGTGAACGTCCCCGATTCATCCACGAAAATCAACATTGTCGCAACGCCCGTGGCAAATGGGCAAAAGTTGGCTCGGTTTCAATTATGTCAGACCACGCATCGTTTGTTCAGCCGCGCCCGCCACGCCAAAATCCTTAGCGTTCGTCGTCCAGCAAGAGACGCTCGGCGGAGAGACGTGGATCGTAGACAATCGAGAACACCGGCACGCGCATGTCCGTCGCTACGGATTGTCGTCGATCTCAGCGCAGACATCGACCGACCGTTTCTGGCCGACTGCTGTCCGATGCGGTCGGCCGAACCCGACCCCTTGCGGTCAGTCGAGCCGAGCCGCTTCAATGGCTGGTTGCAGCCGATTCTGCTAAAAGTTAAAAAACTCCCCTGGATAATCGTCCAAGCCTAAGACTAGGCTCTGTTTGGTCTGCCCGCAAAGGCTGCGGTCGCGGACACGGGCTGCAACGCGCCGATGCCCCGGTGCAGGCGGATTCGCGGCACTGGCCCGAAGTTGTTATCCCCCCGCGCTCGAACCGGATCAAGAGGCGCCGCTACAGCCGCGCGTTATACCGCACCCGCAATCTGGTCGAACGCTTCTTCAACGGCATCAAGCATTTTCGTCGTGTTTAGAACGTCTGGGAGGGAGAAGCACATGAAATCAGTTCGTACACTTGCTGTCACGCTCCTCGTTATGCTGCTGCCGGTGTTCTTGTCCTCGTACGCTGGCGCTGCTGAACCGTCAGCGAATGCGACCGAGACGTCGCCACGCCCGGCGCCCGAAGAAAAAGCTCTGAAAGAGTGGCAGAAGGAAATCGCGAAGATCCCGGCGCCGAAGAAGGGATGCTTCACCGCGACCTACCCGGCCAGACAATGGAAGGAGGTTCCTTGCGGCCCGCCCTCAAAATATCCGAACACCGTCGGTGGCTCTATCGGTAACGACGTAGGGCCTCAGGTGACGCCTTCGCTGATTTCTTCGGCGGTAGGGAGCTTTGACAGCGTCACCCCGGCAACGGTTACCGAGACGGGATCCTTTGGAGCGAACCCGAATGCTGCCAACGCGTTCAGCATTCAGATGAATACTCGGTTCTTCGCAACCCCCGCGTGCGCAAGTCACGTGGGTTGCCAGGGCTGGCAGCAGTTTATCTACTCCCAAAATCAGTGCAACGGCCCGTGCGTATTCATGCAGTACTGGCTGATCAATTACGGGTCACCGTGTCCGTCGGCGTCATGGATCCAGTCCGGGCCCAGTTGCTGGTTCAACAGCGCTAGCTCGGCTGCTCCCGCCATAAGCGCGGCGCAGCTGCAAAACACAACTCTAACGGGGAGAGCCCAGGGGGGCACGGATACTGTTGTGGTGACATCACCCGGCGCCACCGCGAATGCGTTCGCTGCAGACAGTGTCCTAAATCTGGAGAACGCTTGGGATACCGTCGATTTTATCGTCGTCGGCGACTGCTGTGGGACGCAGGCCAACTTCAGCCCGAGAACGACGCTTATCCAGAGGATCTCGGTGAATGACGGCTCCAACAAGAAACCCGTGTGCAGCACACAAGCTAGCACAGGCGAGACAAACAACCTAAGCTTTGGCCCGACGGCTCCGGCCGCTTCGGGTGCTGGACCGGCGCTCGTATATTCGGAGAGCAGTTCGGGTGGGTTGGTGGCTTGCGCCGCCGCAACCAGCGTTGGCGACACACATCTGACAACATTCGAAAGAACACTCTACGATTTCCAGGCCCCTGGTGACTTTGTGTTGGTCGGGACCCCGGACACAGCCTTTGTCGTCCAGGCGCGGCAGCAATCTGGAGCGCCGACGTGGCCGAATGCGACGATCAACAAGGCCGTCGCCACACGAATGGGAAAGACCAATGTCGCTGTTTGCTTGAAGGATACGCCGCTTAGCGTCGATGGCACGCCAACAGCCCTCGACGATGGAAAGTCACTTGTCCTGCCGTCCGGCGTTCACCTCTCCCGGAGCGGAAACGTCTATTCCATCCAGGATACAACCGGCAATTCGGTGCGTGCAGAGCTCAACGGCAGTTATATCAATGTCACAGTGGGGTTGGGTCACTGGCCCGAAGAGGCTCACGGTCTTCTTCTCAATTCGCACGGGGACATCAGCGAGATCGAAGCACGTGATGGCAAAGTGCTCATAGCACCGTTTCCGTTCAGCGAACTCTATCATCACTACGCCAACAGCTGGGCCGTACCTCGGGGGCAGTCGCTTTTGGATCCCTGCGGCGAGCGGAGGATTGAGACGGGCCTTCCCAAGAAGCCCTTCTTCGCCAAAGACCTTCCTCCGAACCAGTACAAGACCGCCCGACACGTGTGCGAACAAGCCGGCGTCAGGGTCAAGTCGTTACTTGATGCCTGTACACTCGATGTCGCAGTGATCGGCAGCGAAAGCGCCGCGAAAATCTATGTAGGAACTCCCGCACCCTCCGCCGTCGGCGACGCCGGTGGAAAGCGTCGCCACCACGACGACAATGCTCGAAACGGCGGTAAGGATCGTGATCCGTGACCGGTAAACGACTAGGGCTAAAGGCTTCGGCTGGAGACCTCTAGCCTCACACGCTCTCCCGGCCTCACCTCGTTTTTCTGGGCCGGGAGCGTCGGTAGCGCTGCTCGGAAAATGCAGAGTCGCCTCGCTCGCGATCGTGCCGTGGCTTCGGCGATCCGAAACACCCCTGGCAACGCGGCTCGAACGAAAATACCAACGGCCTGTTGAGACAGTACTTCCCGAAAGGCATCGACCTGTCGGTCTACTCACAGGCCAGACTCAATGCCGTGGCACGAAGGCTTAACGAGCGCCCAAGGAAGACGCTGGATTACGAAACACCGGCTGAACGATTCCATCGAACTATTGCATCCACCGGTTGAATCCGCCGGGTGTAGCCGACGTTCAAATGTCCGCGCGAAAGCGCGGGCCAACGACCGTAGATGGCCGGTTTGCGACGATCGTGACCAGCCGGGTTCGGCACCGGGCGCTAATTCGACCGTTTGCGAAAACCGGAGGCACGGTCGCATCCCGGGACATCCCTTGCCCTGAAACGATACGACCCGCAATTTCGGACGCCCAGGACGTGGGGCACCACTATAATCAAGAAGCACGGGGGCGCTTCCCATTGATGGGAGGCTACTTTCCCTCGTGTGTCTGCCATACCCAGTTGCGGGTCAATGTTTTGTACGGTGGTATTCCATGGCCACGTACGTCATCCTTAGCCGGCTGTCGCCTGACGCGTTCAAAGATCCCAAAGACCTGAAACAGCTCGCCCCCACAGTCTCCGAGAAAATCAAGGACGAATGCCCTGCGGTCACCTGGAAAGACAGCTATCTGACACTCGGTCGCTTCGACGTGGCGGACATCGTCGAGTCTGACGATCTGAAACAGCTCGAGAGAGCGGCGTTGATTATCCGCGCCTGTGGGCACGCCACCACCGAGCCCCTCCAAGGGACTGCCTGGAAAGAGTTCATCGCGACCCTATAGCGCGCTGGCCGAAACCCGGCCGAACTTCATCCGGGTGCGCCTCCCCGCTGTAAAGCCACGCTCAACAGCAGTCTGCGGCCGGGAACGGCTGCCATGCCGCGATTCGCCTGCGCAATGCGGCTCGGCAGGCAATCCTGTGGGATTGCGGCGTACCCGATGTTCACCGCGACCCGACCCTACAGAGGGCGCCGGCTCCCCTCGCCGCCCCGGCAATCCCCCTATAGCACGAAGCGAACGGTGATCGAGGCCGGGGGCGTGTGCCTGCACGGCACGCTCATGCTGCCGCCATGAGCGTGCGCCCCGGTCCCGTGCGCGCACCGCAGTGTCGGCCAGAAACCCGCCAGCCGCGCACTTGCACAGCGCACGGCTCTGCGCGACATTTGTCATGACGACCGGCGCGTAAGCCCGGCTGGAGACTGCCATGACAAACCGGCTCGCCACCGAAACCTCCTCTTACCTCCGGCAACACGCCGAGAACCCGGTGGACTGGTATCCATGGAGCGAAGAGGCATTTCGCCGCGCCCGCGACGAAGACAAGCCGATCCTGCTCTCCGTGGGCTACGCCGCGTGCCACTGGTGTCACGTGATGGCGCACGAATCCTTCGAGAATCCGCGTATCGCCAGCCTGATGAACGAGCGCTACATCAGCATCAAGGTCGATCGGCAGGAGCGTCCCGACATCGACGACATCTACCAGCAAGTCAGCCAGATGATGGGACAAGGAGGCGGTTGGCCGCTGACCGTGTTCCTCACGCCGCAGGGAGAGCCGTTTTTCGGCGGCACCTACTTCCCGCCGGACGACCGCTATGGCCGCCCCGGGCTCGTGCGCGTGCTGATGAGTCTGAGCGAAGCCTGGCGGCATCGGCGAGAGGAGCTGCGCGACACTATTGCGCAGTTTCGGGAGGGGTTCCGACAGCTCGATCAAGAGAATCTGGACGGCGAAGCCACCGGTATCGGGGATCTGCCAGCAGAGGCAGCCCGCGCCCTGGCACGGAACACTGACCCGGTTCATGGCGGGCTGGGCGGCGCCCCCAAGTTTCCCAACCCGAGCTGTTATGACCTCATGCTGCGCGTCCATCATCGAAGGGGCGAGCCCACGCTGCTTGACGCAGTGGAACGCACGCTCGACCACATGGCGGCTGGCGGCATCTATGACCAGCTCGGCGGCGGATTCGCCCGCTACAGTGTCGACGCGCGTTGGGCCGTGCCGCACTTCGAGAAAATGCTCTATGACAACGGCCAGCTCGTGAAGCTGTACGCGGACGCCTACCGGCTGACCGGCAAAGAGGCCTGGCGCCGCGTCGTGGAGGAAACCATCGACTACGTCTTGCGCGACATGACGCACCCCGGTGGCGGCTTTTACGCCGGCGAAGATGCCGACAGCGAAGGACAGGAAGGCAAATTCTATGTCTGGACAGTCGCCGGGATCGAAGCAGTCCTTGGCGATTCCGACGGTGCAATGGCGTGCCAGGCCTACGGTGTGACAGAACACGGCAACTTCGAACACGGTGCTACAGTGCTCCAGCGTGCGGTCGAGCTGGATGCGCTGCAAGCAGCGCGTCTGGCGGGCTGGCGCGAGCGGTTGCTGGCGGCGCGCGGCCGACGCGTGCGCCCGGCGCGCGACGACAACATTCTCACCGGCTGGAACGGCCTGATGATCGAAGGGCTCTGTACCGCTTTCCAGGCAACGGGCTGCCTCGAGTATCTCAGCGCAGCACAGCGTGCCGCTAGTTTCATCCAGAGCGAGCTGACCCTGCCCGACGGCGGCGTGTACCGTGCCTGGAACGACGGGAGAGCCAAGGTGCCGGGGTTTCTCGAAGACTACGCCTTCCTGTCCAATGCGCTGCTCGACCTGTACGAGTCATGCTTCGACAAGCGCTACCTCGATCGGGCCGTCGAACTCGCGGCACTCATCCTCGACAAGTTCTGGGAGGACGGGCTGTATTTCACACCGTGTGACGGCGAGCCATTGGTGCACAGGCCGCGCGCGCCGTACGACAATGCGTGGCCGTCGGGCATCTCAACGAGTGTATTTGCGTTCTTGCGCCTGCATGAGCTTACCGGCCACGATCTCTATCGTGACCGTGCCGAGCACGAATTGCGGCGATACGAGGCCGCAGCCGCCAAGGCGCCAGCCGGCTTCGCGCACTTCCTTGCCGCCCGGGACTTCGCGCAACGCAGCCCACTCGAGATCATCTTTGCGGGCGACAAATCGGGCGCCGCCGCACTGGTAGCAAGCGTTCACCGCGCATACCTCCCCGCGCGCGTGCTGGCCTTTGCCGAAGACGTGCCGATTGGCCGGGAGCGCCACCCGGTCAGGGGCCGCCCAACGGCCTACGTGTGCCGAAACCGCACGTGCGCCGCACCGGTGACCGACGGCAAGGCGCTCCTCGAGCTTTGTACATCCTGACGGCAGCCCTGCTCGAGCCGGTTGCAGGGGTCGCCCGCCTTCAGCGTGCACGCAGTGCATCGACGATGTTCATGCGCGCTGCACGCATGGCAGGAAGGAACCCGCCGATGAGACCCATTGCTACCGAGAACGCAAGCGTTTTCACCACGATTGCCGAGGTGAGAATGAAGCGGAACGAAAGGTCGGCAAAGGTCTGGAAGTTGGTGGTGGAAAAT
This sequence comes from Paraburkholderia sp. GAS334, assembly GCF_050436625.1. Lineage (NCBI taxonomy): Bacteria > Pseudomonadati > Pseudomonadota > Betaproteobacteria > Burkholderiales > Burkholderiaceae > Paraburkholderia > Paraburkholderia sp. GAS334. Next base: position 11,522 of record NZ_JBNDMO010000052.1, read on the forward strand.
GAGGCGAACTGCATCAACGCCGCGCAGCCAAGCCCGGCCGTCCCCCCCACGAGGCCGAGCAGCATGGCCTCGACGAGAAACGCGGCGAGCACGTTGACGCGTTTGAAGCCCAGTGCGCGCAAGGTGCCGATTTCCGCAACCCGGTTGGCCACTGACGCATACATCGTGATCATCGCGCCGATCATCGCAGCGATCGAAAAAATCATCGATAGCGTAAAGCCCAGAATGTTGATGAACGTCGATAGCGCCTTCGATTGATCGCTATAGAACGCCTGCTCACGTTTCGCTTCGTCGGCAAGCCGTGGGTCGACATCGATGTCTGCCTTGAAACGGTCGAAGAGATTGGTCTGCGCGAGGCGCACCACCATCGACGAGTAACTGGTGCGGCGAAACGACTGCATGAGCTGGTCCACATCGCCCCATATTTCCGAGTCGAAGCCGCTGCCGCCTGCGTCAAAGGTTCCGACAACGGTCCAGTCACGCTGGGCAAAACGCAAATGCTCGCCGATCTGCGTCCCGCTGAAGCCCTTCGCAACGCTGCTCCCGACAATGATCTCGGACGACCCGGCTTTGAACATGCGTCCCGCCACCAGCTTCACCTGTGGACGCAAGCCCAGGCCCGTCGGCGAGACCCCGCGAATGACCACGTTCGACGGTTTGTTCGAGCCGCTCTTCACGAGCGAGATGAGCACCACGGCTTCTTTCGACGCCAGTGGCCGCCCGTCCTCGCCGATGGCCACCGACGGATGCATTTCCATGATGCTTGCCTGGTTGCGGTCGATCGCGCTCTGCACCTCGGTTTCCGCACCCTTGCGGATCACCACCACGTTGTCGTGCTCGCCGGTGGACACGAGTGTCTTCTTGAGGCCCGCGTCGAGCATCAGCACCGTGGCGAACACGAACACAACCAGCGCCAGCCCGCCGGCTGTGAGCATCGTGGTCAGCCGGCGTGTCCACAGGTTGCGCGCGATGTAAGCAAGCGGAATCGCCACAGGAACCTCTAACCGATTGCCCGCAGGCCCTCGACAATACGAACCCGCGCCGCGTGCAACGCCGGTACGATGGCGGCGGCGAATCCGACGGCGAGCGCGCATGCTGCCTGCAGCTCGATCGTTTCGACGGATACGTTGAAAACGGGGAACACGCCGCCCGTAGCTTGCTTGAAAAGGCTCGCCGCCGGCGGCGTGGCGAGAATGCCGAGGCTGCCGCCGATCGCGCAGATCGCGGTCGACTCCCCGAAAACCAGAAACGCCAGAAACGTGGGCCCGAAGCCGAGCGCCTTGAGCGTTGCGTACTCGACCGTACGCTCGCGCGCACTCATGGCCATTGCATTGGCCATCACCGCCATGATGATCACGATCACCACATACGACACGACGCGGATCGCCGCAATGATCTGATTCGACATGGCAACGAAGCCAAGCTGAAACGCCTGCTCGGTTTCGGTGAGGGTCTCAGCAAGCGAGTTCTTGAAGACGCTATCCACACTGCGCGAAATCGCGGCGGCATCATCCGGGTTCGAGATGCCCAGGACGTAGACACCGACTTGATCCGCTTGCCGGGGCGTCGTCTTGCGCACGGTTTCGTTCAGGTATTCCCAGTGGAAGAGCAACTGACGTGTGATCGTCGTTTCGTCCCGTCCGTCCAGAATGCCGCGAACGACGAATTCCCAGGTGCCGGGGTAAATCGTGCCTTTAATCGGAATCACATCGCCCAACTTGAATCCGAACTGGCTCGCGAGTTGCCGTCCCACGAGGCACCCCTTGCGATCACGCTGGTAATCGGAGCGCTGTTGCGCCGGCAGTACGAACTCCGGGTACAGGTCGAGATAGTTGTCCGATACCGCGAACTGCGCAAAGAAGTTCCTGGGCTCGCGATAGATACCCCCGAACCAGTTGGAACGAGCCACCAGTGTCACCCCGTCGACGCCCCGGATACGGTTTTCATAGCTCAGAGGCAAGGGGAACACGAGCGAGATGGCGTTGCGTGTCACGAGCCGTGCATTCGAGGCTGCGGCGGCCCCCGCATACCAGGCGTCCACCACCGTGTGCAGCAACCCGTAGGCTAGCACCGCGATGGTCAGCCCCACCACGGTCAGAATGGTGCGCAGCTTGTGTCGCAGCGCGTTTCTCGCGATCAGCTTCAGCAGGTACATGGCGCAGCACCACAACCCCGTTCAACGGATCTTTCCATCGCTCAGCTCCCCCTTCTCCAGATGCACGAGCGCCTTCGCCGCGCCGGCAGCGTGAGCGTCGTGGGTGACCATGATGATGGTTTTGCCGAGCTCTCTGTTGAGCCGTTGCATCATGGAAAGAATTTCCTCTGCTGACGCACGGTCCAGGTCGCCGGTCGGCTCGTCTGCCACGATCAGTGTCGGATCGGTGATGAGCGCGCGAGCGATGGCGACGCGCTGCTGCTGGCCGCCGGACAGCTCGGAAGGGTAGTGGTGCATGCGGTCGGCCAGGTTCACCATGTCGAGCACCAGCCCAACGCGCTCACGCCGCTCTCTCCGGGTCAAACGAGTCAACATCAGCGGCAGCTCGATGTTCTCGAAAGCGGTGAGCACGGGCATCAGGTTGTAGAACTGAAAAATGAAGCCGATGTTGGCCGCGCGCCATTCGGCCAGCGCCGCTTCCGGAAGTCGCGTGATGTCGAGCCCTCCGACCCGCAGCTCGCCGCTATCCGGCCTGTCGATGCCGGCAATCAGATTGAGCAGCGTGCTCTTGCCCGATCCCGACGGGCCCATCAGTGCGACGAAGTCGCCCTCTCCGATTCCTAGCGAGATGTTGGCCAGGACTGGCACGGTCTGGACTCCGCGTCGGTAGGATTTCGCGACGTGGCAAATTTCGACGAGCGGTGCGGTACTCACGCTATTTCTTCGCCAAAGTCACTTTGGCGCCGTCCCTGATCTTCTCGTTCGGAGCCAGTACGAGCGTGTCGCCCGGGTTCACGCCATTGACCGCGACGAGCTCGCCGATCCTGGCGCCCGTCGTGACAGCTACCTCCCGCACTGTGCCGTCCTTGACCACGTAGACCACTTTCTTGCCTTCGCGCTCGACGATCGCGGCGGGCTGCACCGCGACAACGGGCTGCTTTTCTTGCGGCGGAACCGGTCTGGAGAGGAACGCAATCTTTGCGCTCATGTCCGGAAGCACACGCGCATCGCGATCCACGAAACGCACCTTGACCAGCACGGTCGCTTTCGAGCGGTCCACCGTCGGCACGATGCGCGAGACCCGGCCTGCCAGTCTCAGATAGGGCAGCGCGTCGAGCTGGATCTCGCACGGCTGATCCACATTGATTCTGGCTATGTTGGACTCCGCCACGTCCGCTTCGACTTCGAGCGTTTCCATGTCGGCGATCGTCACGACCGCGCCCTTGCTGTCGGATGCCTGCGAAAAGGGGGTGATGTTGTCGCCCACGTTCGCATGCTTTTCGATCACCACGCCATCGAATGGCGCACGAATCACCGTCTGATCGACAGCGACTTGAGCGGCACGGGCGTTGGCCTGCGCCGACAGGATGGTGGCCCTGCTGTTGTTGATCGACGCCTTGGCCTTGTCGTAGCGGGCAAGATCGGCATCGTATTGTGTTGCCGGTATAGCCCCCTTGGGCGCCAGTATTGCGGAGCGGCGCAGATTGGCTTCGGCGTTCTTTTGCTCGGCAACTTGCAGTTCAAGACTCGCCTGCGCCACTTTCACTTGCGCCAACGCCTGGGCCAGCGCTGCCTCGACATCCGCGCTTTCGAGCCGGGCAATCACCTCGCCTTTTTTCACGTGAGTGCCCTCCAGTACCCCGAGCCACTCGAGACGACCCTGCGCCTTCGATGCAACCGCGGCCTTGCGCTGCGGCACGACGTAACCCGTGGCATTGAGCAGCGTGTAGCTCTGCGACGGGTAAGCGGATGTCACAGTCGCCGTTTCGACCGCCGGCGGACCGGCCAGCCTGGCGGCAACGCCGAGCACCGCTGCGATGAGCAGCGCGATGACCGCATAACGGATCCAGCTGCGCCGCCGCGGGACAGTGCCGGCCGACGGCCGGTCGATTCTCAGCCTTTCCAGATCGTGATCAGCCAATTTTCGCGCCTTGCACCGGCAAGCGGTCACGTTCGTCAAGCGCCGTACAGGAACGCCGTTTCGACGTATCGCCACGCCGGCTTGTGGAGCGGTGAACGGGCTCACAGTATAGCGCCGTGCCCAGTCCGCGCTTACGCCACGGTGGCGCCGCCGTGGCGTTCGGCCCGGACCTGCTCAAGCGACTCGCCGATTGCAATGCGGGCAATATCGTCGTCGCCGCTCGAAGCGGCGCACATTCGAGATATGAATCGCTCCTGGAGTTACGCTCGCTGGTAGCCGTTTCCTGCTTCAATGGCGGTATTCGTTCATGAACGGGTGGAGAGAATCGCATGCTGACTGCGCACGTCCCGGACCTCGCTGCGGCATTGGAACGCCATGTGAAGGTTCTCGCCGAAGACATCGGCGAACGCAACGTGTTCCGGCCGGACGCGCTGCACGCGGCAGCCGACTATATCGTGCAGCAGTGGACGAGGTCTGGCCGTACAGTGACGCATCAGGACTACCAGGTGCGAGGGGTTCCCTGCGCCAATATTGAAGTTGCGCTCGAAGGCTGCGTTCAGTCTGACGAAATCATTGTGCTGGGCGCGCATTACGACACCGTGCGAAACAGCCCTGGCGCCGATGACAACGCCAGCGGCGTCGCCGCGCTCCTCGAGATCGCGGGCATGCTTCAGTCCCTCTCGCCTCGGTACACCGTGCGCTGCGTTGCGTTCGTGAACGAGGAAGCGCCGTTCTTCTTCCGTGGCGACATGGGCAGTCTGAGGTACGCGAGAGCCGCGCGGCTGCGCGGGGATCGCATTCGCCTGATGCTTTCGCTCGAGATGCTCGGTTACTACCGGGACGAGCCGGGTACCCAAAGGTATCCGCCTTTGCTGCGTTACTTCTATCCAGCGTGCGGCAACTTTATCGGTTTCGTCTCCAATCTTCGCTCGGCGCGCCAATTGCGATGGTTCGTCGACGCGTTCCAGGCCTCGTCCGATTTTCCGCTCGAAGCAGCGGCGCTGCCGTGGTGGGTGCCAGGGGTCGCGTTGAGCGATCATTCTTCCTTCTGGCGCCACGGCTATCCGGCCGCCATGGTGACCGACACCGCCTACCTGCGCAACCCGCACTACCATACCGCTCACGATGTCCCAGCGACGCTCGACTATGGGTGCATGGCCGCCGTGACGCGCGGGTTGGCTGCAAGCGTGGCGTCGTTGGGGCCGGGTGGCGCGAATCCCGGCAAGATCCGGGCCCCAGAAAAGAGGCAGTTGTGACCGTGGGGGGCCGCTTTCGAGTCGATGCCTCTGTCAGCTACCGACCCCGTTAAGGCCACTCGCAGTAGCGGCGCGAACGTCCGGTCATGAGCGCCAGCTTCGTCCAGCCAATCGCCGGCGTTGCCCAACGACGTCGTGAGATGCGGCTCGTAAGTGCTTGCGGCGCCTGGATGCAGATGAATATCCGATTGCGCTCTGCATGACCGGTCCCCACCGCCGATCAGTCGAGCCCGCCCGCATGGCCGCTCGCCTTGTCAGTCAGCGCAACGGTCTCGTAATAGCTGATTGTCGGCTCAGTGCCGTAGCGGGCGCGGATTCCGGCGAGCCATTCGCCGGAATAGAAGCGTTCGGCCGCCTCCTGGCTTTCCCACATATAGACGCCGCCCGCGACCTTGCCGTCGCGGGCACAGATGAACTGCTTGCGCAGGAAGCCCGGAATTTTGAGGAAATCCGGGGCGATCTTCGTGAAGTGGGCGCGGCACTCCTCGAGGCCGATGTCCGGCGACAGGTCGTAGAGGACGATGGCGGTGATCATGGATGTGTCCTTGGGTCGACGGGTCGTGGCTTGCCGCAAGCCCGGGCGTTCACGGCGCGTCCAAGACCGGCCTCCCGGACGGTCGGGCTCTTGGCAAGCAAGCCGGCGGGCTCGGCCAGCACGATGCGTCTGCGCTTCTCATCACCGTCTCCTGTTGTTGATCCTACGCCAACGTTACGACACGGCACGACACAATTGCCCGACCTGTAGACGACGCGGCACATGTCGGCGTCGTGTTTGACGGCGGTTCAGGATAAGTCCGCGAGACGGTCTCGAAATGCGCGGACAGTCCGGATTATTAATCCGAGCCCCGCCGAGACGGACAAGCCGTTTGCACTACCCGCCGTGATTCGCTATCTCTGAAATGTGAATGGCCGGTATGGGCCGGCGGTAGCGGTCATTTATCCCTTCGAGTCACTCGGCACACCACCGGCCTATCCGACAGTCGCGGGAGTGCCCAAGTCTTGGCGATGATCCGCTATGGATAGCCACTCGGTGGCTAGAACCCGGTCTCGCAGCCGTAGTAGCGTTTTAGAGCCTGATGCGCCTCTGACAGGGAATGGTTTCCCGCATCTCCCGTGGAAGACGATAAGACATAGGGTAACCGGTGCGCGGTGGTGAATTTGAGGCAACGCAGCGAAATTCGCGGCGTTCCCGGGTGGATCGCCCGCGCGTCATGAAGCATGATACGGCGGTGTTTGAGCAGCGCGTGGGGCTAGACCCGAAGGGAAATAGCGGACCTCAGGTGAAATTTACGCGTGTTGACGGTTCGCGTGGATTGAACCCCGTCCGCTGGAGAGGAAGCCAACCCTGAATTGACCTATGCTGGTGCGAGGGCGAGCACGTATGGTTACAGAACGCCGTCACAGGCGACATCCCAAGGAACTGAAGCTCAGGCTGGTATGGGTGAGCATGCTTCCCAAAGACGAGAGATATGTCAGGCCACGCCAACACATGTGCGAGTACACCGTTCGAAAGCCAGCGCTCATTCACCAGTAGCCAGTTCCGAGAGGAGAGAACGCCATGAACAAATCATCCATCAAGGTGGGAGTAGTCACGGACCAGACGGGTGCACTCTCGTTCATGGGTATCGCCAATGCAAATGTGGCCAAGATGGTAATTAACGACATCAATGCAAAGGGTGGCTTGTTGGGGCGGCAGATAGATCTGTACCTTGAGGACAGCGCAACTACAGATAGCGTAGCGGAAGCCAAAGCTGCCAAGCTCGTCCTGCAAGATCAAGTCGATGTGATCTTCGGTGGCATTTATAGCTCCACGAGGCAGGCTATCAAGCGGTCCGCTGTAGTGAATGGCAAGAAGCTTTACATTTACCCAGAGCAATACGAGGGACAGGAATGTGACCCGCTCATCTTCTGTACCGGCCCGGTGCCAGCGCAGCAGGTTGAACCTTTCATGCCGTGGTTGATGCAAGAAACGGGTGCGAAGAAATTCTACTTGCCGTCAGCTGACTATATTTGGCCACACACGATGAATAAGAAGGTTCGTCAAGTTGTCACGGCCAACGGTGGCGCGATAGTCGGAGAGGAGTACTTTCCCCTCGATCACACTGACTACAGCAAGACTATTGACAAGATCACGTCCAGCGGTGCGCAGGTGGTATTCAATACGATCGTGCCTCCTGGGCTCACGCCATTCCTCGAACAGCTTTACGACTCTGGCTTTACGAAGCGAGGTGGATACATAGTCTGCACGTATTTCGACGAGAACTTCCTGAACTTGGTGCCAGCCGCACACGTGGAGGGTCTGTACAGTTGCCTCGATTACTACCAAAACGTCAGCGATTCCTTCAGTAGGACATTGATCGATCAGTACGACAAGCTCTATCCAGGCAATGCCAAGTTCACTGCTGGCAGTGCGTGTTCAGGCATGTACCGAGGCCTGAGGCTCTGGGAGGCTGCTGTGAATGAGGCAGGCTCGCTAAGGCAGGAAGATGTCCTTAAGGCACTAGACCACGCAAAGATCGCCGAGGGCCCGGGTGGTCCAGCTGAAATGGTTCCCGGCCAGCATCACGTTCGAATGAATATGTACATTGCCCAGGCAAAAAATGGTAGTTTCAGGATCGTCAAGAGCCTTGGGGTCATTGATCCGAAGGAGTGCATGCAAGGCATAGATTAGGCAATTCAAAAGGGCTACTGAGAATTGATCCGGTGACTGGAAGGCGTGGCGTCCATTTTAGGAAATGATTCACGCGGCGACCGCAGGATCAGACCGGGCAAAACGCCCACGCCACCGGTATAGGGCGCGAGGAACTTTAGCGCGACGGGAACGTCCGCCGCCTAAGTGCACCGGACGTTTGAATGTCCGTCTGAGCACCTAGGCGAATGGCAGGAGATGGCCGAAGGACTGATATGACTTTCCGTGTCAATCGGGATCGGTTTTCGTTTGTCAGGCACCTGAATTTCCTGGAGGCGACGTAGCAGTAAGTCTCGACGGTGGATCGCACTGATATTCGCGGGTTGGGTACCGCATTACAGAGGTCCGCCCCTTGAGCCTGCCGCTATCTAAAGCCGCAAATCGAATGATGTCCGTTGCATAGTCCAACCGCGGGTTGCTCGGGTGCCGGGCTACGCCGCCTTCAGGAAACTCGTCGAATCTAGGTAGCAAAGCTCAGCGTTACGCCGGCTGCCCGTTTCGCGTTACGGCGAGCGACATTGAGAGCTTGCTGATGTCCCAGATGAACCCCGCAAGTTCGCGTGCGACGGCGACGACAGCGATGTTCACATTCTTGCCTCGTGCTGCCAGCTTGCGGTATCGGCGGCAGAGTCGGACCTGTGCGTCCCAGGCACGGTCAAGGATACGTTTGGGAATGCCTTCATGTCGGCGCTGAATTTCCGGACTCACGCGTGCCGGGTATCTGTAACTCCAGGCGGCCTCGACGAGCAGCTTCCTTGCATAGCTGTTGCCATTCTTCGTGATGCTGCCCTGACGCCGCCGCTCACCCGAAGAATGTTCTGAGGGCGTCACGCCCAGCCAGGCCATCAACTGACGCGGGTGCTCGAAGCGGGAGAGGTCCCCCAATTCGGAGAGCATGCCCACGGCGGTGATGAACTGTATGCCGCGCATGGTCTGCAGACCAAGTATGGCCGGATAAAATCGCCAGCCGACGACAGCTTCATGCAAGGTCGCCTCGAGGCGCTCACATTGCGCAAACCTGTCTTCAATCGTGCGACGGCACTCGTCGAAGGCCAGTTGTTGCCAGTGGTTTGGGAATGCAAATAGACTTATCCATCGCCGGTGCGCGGGCCCCCAGTTGGCGTTACCTGAGTAGCGGACTCCATGCGATAGAAGGAAGGACTTCAATCGCTGGCGGGCCTGTCTGAGATCTGCTTTCGCTGCCGCCCATGCGCGCGCCAGGTCCCGGAATGCCTCATCTTCAACATCCGGCACGTGTACCGCTGACAGGTCGCCAGCGCGCAGTGCGCGTACTAGCTTGACCGCGTCGCGCCGGTCCGTCTTGACGCGCTCGCCCGGCTTCTTCGGAATCAGGGACGGCGCGCATACCACGCAGTCGAATCCTCTTTCAACGAGTTCCCTGAAGAGTCCGTAGCCACAGGGGCCGGCTTCATAGACAACGCGGACATGGTGCGCCTTCGACTGAACACGCTTGCACAATCGATCGATATCCGCCTTCAGCGTTCCGATCTTGCCCAGCAGTTCCACGTCGCCCATATCGATCGCGCACGCCACCGTGATCGACTCCTTGTGAACATCCAGACCGACAAACACCGTGCTATCGTGGTTCACGCTGGCCTCCGCGCTGGAAATCGCCGGGGTGTGCCCTGTGCACATCGTGCGGCTCTGGCAGTGATGCTAACCCGCGTTTGGTTCCTCACGGCGGGCCAGCCACTAGCTCACGGAAAGTCATACTGCCTAAACCGCTCGCGCGGTAGGGGCTACGGTCAGTCGCTGGCGGTCAGGGAGAGGCCTGCCACCCGGTTCCGTATGTTGGCGAATGAGGCAATCCGCCTCGTTGACCGACGACAGGCGTCCCCGCTTCTGCCGATTGTGCGAGATCCACGACTGGCCGTTTCTCTGCGCGATGGACACTGTTGCAAATCGGCTGCTTTGCGCTGCATCAAAGCGGCTTGAACGCAAGGATCTGCCAAACCCAACGCGGGCATCCGGTGGAACAGCCCCCTGGCGTTTCAGGCAACCGGCTTGCGCCACACGCTGGCGAGCCACGGCTGCCGCTCACGCGGCAAGCCGGCGGGCCGGTAATAGTGCTCGATTTCGACGAAGCCCGCGTCCGCCATATATCGGCGCCATGCTTCGAGATCATGGAAGACGCCGTAGCGGCCGTGGCTCCAGCCTTCCTGATTCGTGCCGCGCGGGTTGGAGCTGAACAGCACGCCGCCGGGCTTCAGCGTCGCGTGCAATTGCCGCAACACGCGCGGCAACGCCTGACTCGGGACATGGAACAGCGCGGCGTTGGCGAAAATGCCGTCAAAGTGCGCGGCCGGCAAATCGAGATGCAGGAAATCCTGCTGCCAGACGTCGCAGCCAGTCGCGTCACGCGCCATTGCGACGAAGCGCTCGGCGCCATCGAGGCCGACCGCGCGATGGCCAAGTGTGGTGAAGGCCTTGAGATCGCGCCCCGGCCCGCAGCCGAAATCCAGAATCGTAAGAGGCGGTTCGACTTCGATATGGTGCAGCAGCGCCGCGATGTTCTGCGTGACGTCGTGGTCACACGTGCCGTTGCGGAAATCTTCCGCGTGCGCGTCGTAGTGCTGCAACGTGACGGCACTGATTTTATCAAGGTCGCGGGGGGCGAGTTCCATGCGGGAAGTATATCTCGGGGCATTTCCCGCACGACTACGTCGTACTTCCGGTGTCATCGGTCGTGGTCGGTTGCGCGCCGAACAGGATGAACAACGCGATTCCGTGTGCGCAACTGATTCTTCTTGGGTTTCGGAGGAAAGCGCACGGTATCGAAGCACTCACGCCAGTCCACCGCCGAGAAAAGAAACGACTCGACCGCCTCACCATCCCCCCTTCTTCAGCAGCGACGCCAGTTCCTCGAGCAACTGGCAGTAACGCTCGTACTCTTCAGCGGTAACATCGTTCGAGGTTTTGGTCTGCCCATAAGTGAGCATAGGAAAGTTGCGATGCAACCGGATAAACTTCGGGCGCCCAGCCGCATCAACTGTCCAGGCCAGGACCGGCTTCCGCCAGGGACTGCTTTGGCGAGGTTGAACCCGGAGGTTCGCCCCCCTCTACCTTCGATGATGCCGTCTACACAGAAATGGCCCGATGCGGTGGGCCAGGTCAAGCAACGCTCCGCGCCCTGCTGCATCACCACCTGTTGCGCAACTCGCGAAGCTTGAGAAACACCGTCCTTGCATCGGGTTCTTCCGGGAGATCCGGGAAGCTTTCCCGCAACCTGGCGATCACGCTTGCGCTTGTGAGCCGGAAGAAGGTGTTGAATTGCTCTTCATCCTTGAGCGTGGTGACGATCGAGGTCTTCGGGTCATGACCGGCCACGCGGGGAAGCAGGGCCCGGGCAGCGGCGTTTTCCGGCTCGAGCGACAACGTGAACCTCAGATTGTTCTCGATGTAGTCATGCCCGGGGTAGATCTTCGTGTCGTCCGGCAGTTTGGCGAGCTGGCCCACAAACGTGGCATACAGCTCGCCCGGATCGCCTCCGTTGTGGCAATTGCCGGCGCCCGCATTGAAAAGGGTGTCGCCGGAAAACAGCGCCGGCTGGTCGGTATGTGATCGCAGGCAGATGTGGCACATGGTGTGACCCGGCGTGTCCATGCATTCGAGTTCGACCCGCTTCCCGACTTTGATGACGTCTCCGGCCTTGACACCGCGGTCCACCCCCGCGATGCGAGTGCCAGCCTTGAAATGAGCGAGCAGCCTGGCGCCAGTGGCCGCGACCATCGCTTCGTTGCCGCCTGTGTGGTCCCGGTGCTCGTGGGTGTTGAGGATCTGGGTGATCTGCCAACCCTTGGCCTTCGCGGCGGCGAGGCACTTTTCATGGTCCAGCGGGTCGATGGCAAGCGCTTCGCCGGTTTCCGGACATACAATCAGGTAGTTGAAGTTGCGGTAGGCATTGCCAGTCCAGATACGCTCGACGATCATCGTGTGCTCCCGACGGCTTGCTGCCGACGAACAGGCATTGTTAGCAAGCCATGTTACCGACCTGACGCCCATGGAACCGCATCGCCGCGGGCGCAACACGTAGGCTTCGATCTGCTATGGTAGCAGCGGTCGTTCAACTCCTGTTGGCATTGCTCCGACCAAGACAGTCGGAGCCTCGTCAGACTACAGTTCCGCGGGTCACTAGGCTCCAAACGGCTCATACTGCAGCCGAATCCCTGACCGGGGACGCCACTAGAGGGGAGTTCGAGCATGCGCGGCTCACCCGGCGTGCGGTGCTCTTACACTATTCGCGGCGCAGCATGAGTAGCTCAACTGCTCATCCCAGTCGGATCCACGTCCCTCGGGGTGAGGTCAAACAGGTTCCAGAGCGGTTCGATGGTACCGACGTGGCGATAATCCTGTCCGGGATCGGTCGGTGCGAAGAGGAGCTCCGCGCCCCAAAAGTGGCGGATCACTCCGTCGTCTCGCCGAAACACGTTCAGCATGCCCACTGCCGCCTCGCACCGGTTTCAGTTCGGCGGGCCGGCGCAGCAAACTGGAGTCGCCACCGCCGCCAGCCTGGAACCGGGTCCGGCCAACACCGGACGTCGGCAGGCTCCGGCTCCTGACTTGCAGACGTGTTGCGAGCGAGCTCGTGTAACTGCAGATGCCAGAGTCATAAGGGCAAGCCGGTTCCAGCGGACCCGCCTGGAACGGCGCGGCGAAATCCACTATCGTGTCAGTTGAGGTGCATTGCACACGCGCAGGGTCGCCGGGCGAGATGTCTCGCCCGATGCCGCCGGCGACGATCGCATGACCGCAGGTGTCCTCTGGAGGGAGGGCACTGGCTCTACTGCGCGGCGCTGCTGGCTTGTTAGCAGTCGAAGGACTGCACGCTCGACGCGCTCACGGTCGGTCGATCATGAATGGAGGTGTCTCATGGACACTAAAGGTCTGCTCGTCAGGTTGGAAGTCAAGGCTGGCAACGACGACGCCATGGCGGAAGACGTCCTGCGCTCGGCTCTCGCGATGGGTCGGGCGGAAGCCGCAACGACCGCGTGGTTCGCGATCCGATTCGGGCGATCGGAGTACGGCATCTTCGACGTGTTCCCGGACGATGCCGGCCGCGAGGCGCATCTGGCGGGGCCAGTTACACAAGCACTGTTGGATGCCGGCGGCAGCGTGTTTGCCGGGGCGCCGCTGATTCAGGAACTCGACGTCCTGGCCGACAAGTTGCCTGCAACGTCATCGGGCGAGCCGGTCACGAAGGCGCTGCTCCTCACGTTCAAGGCAAAGGCGGGTCATGAGTCACAGGTCGCGCAGTTCCTTCGCGACGCGCAAGCACTCGTGGAGCAGGAACCCAAGACCGTTGCCTGGTTTGCCATCCGCCTTGACGACGGTCACTTCGGCATTTTTGACGTCTTCCCCGACAACGGCGGTCGGTTTGCACACTTGACGGGTCATGTTCCTCGGGAACTCGCCAAGCATTCGCTGTCATTGCTGGGCAGCGTGCCGGATATCGGAATGCTCGACGTGGTCGACGCAAAATGGGCCGACCAGTCTACGGGGGCGCGGTGAACGTCAAGCAGACGGCGAACGAGGCCTGATAGGGAACCTTCCCCACAGGTCGGAATCTGCCTCCGTGTCGTATCGTCAGGGACAGCGCAAACAGTCTTATAGCGAATCGCGTGGCGGTACCCGGCCCCGAGAGTTTTCGGGCAAGACCGTCCGTGTTCGACCCATCGCGGCCGCCCGTCGTTGGCGCTGTGAGTGTCCGCTACCCAGCGTCTTCCCGCCAACCGCATCAATTTGCAGACCGCAAGGCTGGATGCGGGCCTTCGACAACGCCACCGCAAAACAATCGACCAGCATCCGTACCGCCGGCAGCCGCCGCGAGGTTTGACGCAGCATTCCGATCAAAGAGGGAAGCACAGTTCAATCCAGAGCTTGTTGCCTTGCGGCCGATTCCGCACGGCGAACTCGCGCTGATACTTGAACACAATGCCGGCCGCCTGCGACCACATGTATCGTAGTTGCGGCCCAACTGCGACAGCTTGTCCGCGAAACCCGTCCTCTCCTACGGGCGTGCCGTTGACATCGTCATCGGCGAACTGCTTCAGCAGAAATCCTTGAAGTCCGAGCTGGAGCTTGCTGTTAAGCGAGTAGCCAACAAGATATTCAAGTCGGCCTTGCAGAAGTTCGTGAGGCCCCGCCTGGCTTGGCGATGCAGTTTGTCGGCGGGTAAGAGAACTCCCAGAACGAATATCGATCTGATA
>NZ_JBNDMO010000053.1:0-24964 GCF_050436625.1 Paraburkholderia sp. GAS334
GGACTGCGCGAGTCCGAGCGACTTTTTAATCAGCACTTTGTCATTCCGGAAAGAATAGGGGATTGATTCAACGAACTTCTAACTCACGACACTAGGTCACGGTGCATCAGGTTTTCCCTAATCTTAAGTTTCCGTTCAGTGCCCCGGCGTAAATTAGGTGCGGACTGCAGTCCCGCTCGGCGAAATTTCTAAGCGCCCGTAAATGCTGCGGTGTGTCTACGACTAATAAAAACAGAGAGACCAGATGTCACGTGCAAAAACTGACGGCCGCGCCATGGCGAAGGCTCGCGCATCTTACGTGCTTGAACTGGCGCGAGGGTGCTCATACCGGCGGCATCGAAGGCTCGCTGACAACGTTGCTGAAGAAGTCGCGTACGGTGCGCAAGGCAACCGTTGCGAAACCCACTGGCAGATCCAGCTCGCTAACATCTCGCCGTGCGGTCAATGCGGGCCAGGCGGCGTCCTCGCGCGCGGCGAGGCGGCCTCGTTGAACACGTCGATTACGGGCTGCGAGCAGAGAAGATGCGGCGCGCGGGCCGCCTCAAGCTTCTTCTTCGAACGCTGCCATCACTAGCCACAGGTCGCGCTCGCCGTCGTGAATCTCGGCGGCGAGCGCGTAGGGATCGCTCGGTCCGCAAACGCGCTCGAGCGCCCGGTGCGCGACCTCGCCGTCGTTGAACACACGTCCGGACAGTGGACGCACTTCCTGTTTTCCCTCGCACATCCGCTGGTTCCAGCGATACACGAGTGGCTGCGATTTCCAGTCACGGAAGCATTCTCTGACATGCGTGAAATCGCCGCCACAGATATTCATCTGGTAATGGATTTTTGAGTCCATGATTGCATCTCCGCGATGCAAGCGCACGCGCTTGTTCCCACCGTCGCGAGAACCGAGCGGCATGCATAGATTGCACCGATACAGCCGGAGCAGTATGTCCGCGCCTGTCCACCTCCTCAACCTGCCTATATTGCCGCTCCTGCGTCTGCCTGGTCATGAGGCATTTCAACCCAGACCGCCCTACCGCAAATCGGCGCCGGACCAAGGTCATTGGCTCGCGCCCGATTCCGCGGCGGCTGCGGCGGGCATGCTCGCCTTATCGGCTGCACCCGCTGCGCCGCTACTCGTGTCAGCGGTGCTGCCGGTCGCCGCGTGACCGCCCATCACGCCGCTGCTGCCCAATGCGGCGCCGGCGTTGTCGCTAGAGGAGGGCTTGCAGCCGCCGACGGCCGTCAACAATACGAGCACCATCACCATCAGTAATTGTTTGGCCGTGCTTTTTTGGTTAGCTTTTTCAAGATCTCTCCTTACTCGACGTCTCCGTAGGGTAAATGCGGCATTCAACGCTTGCGACGCAACTGTTGTTGCTGTCACCAGTGATCAAGCAAGGTCGGCGCCTTCCGGGCGTGCGCTCGCGGAAACAGCAACGATGCGGGCGTGGAGAACATTGGCACGCGGCGTGCGTCGTCTTCGTGCATCAGTGTCTTTATGGTGAAAGCGATGCAAGCCACGCCGATATCCAACGAGGTCTCCAGCACACCGGGATCGGAAGACGATCAGGCACCACCGAACGACAGCCACAATCTGCCCGAGTTGCCCGATCCCGCGGAAGTCGGCGAAGACGGTCAGGCAGCGGAGACGCCGACCACGCGCAACGCCGCATCGTCCCTGATGCAGCGCAAGACGTGTTTCTTCTGCATACGCAGGAATGCGTGCCAAAACTGTTCATTAGTTTTACTTATCTATTCATACGAAAAAATTGCAAACCAGCCAGTATCCTTTACGCGCGCCGTACCGCGGCGCGTCGACCTTCCTAGACCGTTGCCCGCGGCTGCACAACCGAAGGAACGCCCGTTGCTGCGACACCCTTACACTCAACCTGTAGAGGAGGAAGATCATGCCGATGCCGATCCAGACACAGACGCAAGGCAACCTGCGCCAGAGCCAAGGCGCACGCATTGCCGGCAAGGGCAGCGCAAGCGCGGACGGTCCCGGGCCGGACGTGATGGCAGCAGCGACCCTCGATGGCAACAAGGTGGTCAGCAGTGACGGCAAAGACATTGGCGAGATCAAGTACATCATGCTCGACATCGGCTCCGGCCGCATCGCGTATGCGGTGTTATCGAGCGGGGGCTTTCTCGGCATTGGCGACAAGTTGCTGGCCATTCCATGGCGCGCGCTGACGCTCGATACGCAACAAAAATGCTTCGTACTGTCGATGACGGCCGAGCACGTGGAAAACGCTCCGGGCTTCGATAAGGATCACTGGCCTTCTATTGCGAATCAGACATGGGCCACCTCCGTGCATCAGTACTACGGCAGCGAGCCGTATTGGGGACGCGATCCGTTCAACCGGCGCGACGATTTGGGCGTCGCCGAGATTCCGGCCGGATCGTCGGATGCGCCGAAGGCCGGCGGCTTGAAACTGTAATCCGGCCGCTGTTGCAGGCTGGTCCGGACAGCTTCAGGTTCGGGGCTTGCTCACCGTGATCTGCCGGCAATCCGTCAACGCGATGTCCGGCGCGTTTCGCTTTGAGCACGCGAAACACACGAAGCACTCCGCCAAGCGACTTCACACGAAGGAGGCAAAACCATGGCCGCCAGCAAACCGAAACATCCAGTCGCGCGCGGCAAGGCGGGACGCCCGCCGCGCCAGCGGCATGCGCGAGCGCATGCGCACGCCAAGGCGAAGACCGTCAAAAACGGCGCCACGAAGAGTGAACAGAAATGGTCGCATCACGTAATGGAAACCAGTGACGCGCTGGATATCGAGCACAACATTTTCAAAACCGGCAGCGCGCAGTCGATTGCGGAGTCGCTCAAACGTTCGTCGACGCAGAGCCGCCGCCGCAAGGGCACGCCGTTCCAGTCCGCGATGTCGATGCTCAACTTCTATATCAACCGCGCGGGCAGAAATCTGCCGAAGACGCGCCGCGATACGTTGCAACAGGCCAAGCGCAAATTACGCGAAGCGTTCGGACGTTCGCCTTGAGGCGCCACCGCGCCCACCATCGGTCCGATAGCGTCCGATGCCATACGCGCAGGCGCGGCCGGGCATCGCGCGGAATGCGCGCCTTTCAACCGGCAACGCGTGCAATGTTCGCGCGCCAGCCTCAAGCGGATGCTCATGCACGAAGAATCACTCTGGTTTCTCATCGTCGGTGCTGTGCTTGTTTTCATAGGCATTGCGGCGACGACTTTGCGTCGGCTGCCCTGTAGCGCTGCGATGTTCTACCTGGCCACCGGTTACGCGCTCGGGTCGCCGGGCATTGGTCTGCTGCGCCTCGATATCGCCGCCGACGCGCACCTTCTTCGCACCATCACCGAAATCGCGCTGCTGGTGTCGCTGTTTGCGATCGGTTTGCGCTTGCGGCTAGGAGTCCTCGAGAAGCTCTGGACCGTGCCGCTGCGGCTCGGCTTCCTCGCCATGCTGGCGACGGTTCCACTACTGACGCTCGTCGGCGTCTTCGTGTTGCATCTCGGCTGGGGCCCGTCTTTGCTGCTCGCGGCGATTCTCGCGCCAACCGATCCGGTGCTGGCTCACGACGTCCAGGTGCACGATCCTGGCGACCACGATCTGCTGCGCTTCGCGCTATCCGGCGAAGGTGGCCTGAACGACGGCATTGCACTACCCTTCGCGATGCTGGGCCTCGCGTTATGCGCAGCGCCTGCTGCCAATGCCGGCGACGTGCTGACCTTCACGCTCGCGGGCAGCATGGTGTGGGGCGTGGCCGGCGCCATCGCGATCGGCGGGCTGCTCGGTTGGGTCACGACGCATGCGGTTGCATGGTTGCGCACGCGCCATGCGCAGGCACTCGGCCTCGAAGGATTTTTCGCGCTCGGCCTGATCGAACTCACGTACGGCGCTGCCCAAGTCGCACATACGTACGGCTTTTTAGCGGTGTTCGCAGCGGGTGTCGCAATGCGCCGCGTCGAGCATCGCGCGAGCGGGGGAATTTCGCCTCGCAAGGCAATCGGCACGGTCGATTCCGAAGACATCGACGCGACCGCAACGAATCCGAGCAAAGCGCATGCGTATATGACGGAATCGGTGCTCGGTTTTACGATCGAACTCGAACGCATCGCCGAAGTCGCGGTGATGGCGATGGTCGGCAACGTGCTCGCCAATCTGCAAGTGCCGCTGTTCACATGGCAAACGGTCGCGCTCACCGTCGTGCTGTTCGTGCTGGTGCGACCGGTGTCGGTGGAATTGTCGCTGCTGGGATCGAACGCGACACATACCCAGCGACGGCTGATGAGCTGGTTCGGGATTCGCGGCATCGGTTCTTTCTACTATCTCACGTACGCGCTCGAGCACGGCGCCACTGCGGACATCGCACCATTGGTGCCGCTCGCATTGGCCGTTGTCGCGACGTCGGTAGTAATACATGGCGTCTCGGCCACGCCCTTGATGAACTGGTATCACCGGCTGCGCGGCAGCGAAGATTAGCCGCGCGAACTCGTACCCGCGAGCCTCGATCTGCTCGATCGTCAATCGACGAGGCCGGCGTCCTGAAGGCTTCAGGTCATACGGCTGGCCACCTGTCACATGCACACGGCATGATTGATGCTGAAACATCAAAGTGCTGGGTAAGGCTTCCCTACTGCCGCTGCTGCAGGTCTTCCCACACGCTGGGCTCTTACCTGGGCAACATGAATGCTGTTTGCTAATGCAGGAGAAAGATCATGCGCAGAAGACAGTTCATTTTGACCACCAGTGCCACGCTCGCGGCAAGCAGCCTCGGGCTCACTGGCTGTACCACCACGTCAGCGTCGAAGGCTTCAGACAATGCCGATAAACGCCAGTCCATCAACGCCGGTGCCGACGCGACGCTCGCGCGTCTTTACACCACCGTCAACGGTTCGCACGAGCTTGTTTCGAAAGCTCGTGGCGTGCTGGTGTTTCCATCCGTCATCCAGGCCGGCTTCTGGATCGGTGGCCAGTACGGAGAAGGCGC
This sequence comes from Paraburkholderia sp. GAS334, assembly GCF_050436625.1. Lineage (NCBI taxonomy): Bacteria > Pseudomonadati > Pseudomonadota > Betaproteobacteria > Burkholderiales > Burkholderiaceae > Paraburkholderia > Paraburkholderia sp. GAS334. Next base: position 4,957 of record NZ_JBNDMO010000053.1, read on the forward strand.
GTTGCGCGTTGGCGGCCAGACGGCCGGGTACTACAGCACGGCCGGCGGCTCGTTCGGGCTGCAGATCGGCGGGCAGTCCAAGTCGATCGTCTACCTCTTCATGACGCAGGATGCGCTCGAACGGTTCCGCGACAGCGAGGGCTGGGCAGTCGGTGCCGACGCGACCGTTGCGGTGGTGAAGGTGGGGGCGAACGGCAATATCGATACGTCGACCGCAACCGCGCCGGTGCAGGCGTTCGTGCTAACCAATGCCGGCCTGATGGCCGGCGTGTCGCTCGAAGGCACCAAGATCACGCGGCTTCGGATCTGACGGCAGGCTCGACGCAACGACAGCAGCAGCTCTTTGACTGTTGAACCTTCGATATCTTGACGCGCGGCACCGAACGCGTGACCTGGCGGACCGGGATTGCTGCCGCCTGTGAAGGATGGGTTCTGATGGTCCAGCGGCGGATCGCCGCCCTGCCCGGCACCGCTGTCCAGGACTTGCCGGCAAGTCCGTGCAACGCTGCGTTTATGGCGACACGTATCTGAATTCTGGCAACGCCTTCAGTCGCGACTTGCCTGCCGATCGGCGATGGCAGATTTCGAGCGAACACCTTCAATCGTTCTTTCCCGATCGATCGAGACGCTTTCGCATTGCCGCGATGATGCGCTGCCGGCACTTCGAGTAGCCGGCCCACGGGTCGCTCTTAAGCGCGTCAAGGCGCTCGTGCAGATTGCCGATGGTCCATTGACCAACACGGGTCGTGTGCTCGACTTCATTCCACGCAAGCGGCACCGAAACGCCCAGCCCTGCCCGTGCGCCGAAAACGCCGCGATCGTGCTCGAACCGCGATTGCTGCGCAGATAGTCGACGAAGATCTTGCGCTTGCGATTCTGTGCGCCCATTTTTGCGCTGAAGTGTTCAGGCAGCGTCACTGCCATGTGCTGCGCGATGGCTTGCGAAAATTTCTTCACCTCGTCCCAGCCCGCCTGTTTGATAAGCGGCATCACAACGTGCAACCCCTTGCCCCCGCTCGTCTTTCAAAACGACACGAGGCCGAGTTCCTCGAGAAGCGACCGAGTGAGTTGCGCGGCTTCGATCATCTTGTCCCAACCGAGCGATGCATCCGGATCGAGATCGAACACCACGCGATCGGGCTTTTCGATGTTCGACGCCACCGCGTTCCACGTATGCAGTTCGATCGTGCCCATTTGCGCTGCGCCAATCAGCGCCTGCACCGATTCGATCGTGATCAGCGGCGGATGCCCCGGATCGAGTCCGGGATGCTGCGTGACGTTCGGAATCGACAGCTTCTGGCTGTGCTTCTGAAAAAACAGTTCGCCTCCGATGCCTTCAGGCGCGCGCACCAACGACATCGGACGGTCCTGCAGATGCGGCAGCATCCAGTCGACGACCGATTCGTAGTACTGCACGAGGTCGATCTTGCGGGCCTTGGTACTTTTGTCGATTACGCGCTCGGGATGCGAGATGCGCACGCCGCCGACGCTCGACGGGATTTCATTGGCCCCAGCTTTCGGTTTCTCCTTCGAAGCGTTTTTTTTCGCGGGCTCGGCCGCGGGCGTCGTGGATGACTTCTCCCGTTTTCTCGACGGCGGATCTTGTGTGATTTCAGTGGTTTTCGGTTGCACGTCAGCTCCTTTACGTGGCGCTTCCTTGACGATCTGCTTCGCGGGCTTGTCGCGCCGCAAACTGACGAACGACGCCTGACGGACGATGCGCTCGTCGGTCCATTCCGCGAAATTGCACTCACAGACCAGGTCCGGTTCGACCCAATGGACGGGCGTGCGACTGCGCTCGCGCGGCGCCCTCGCAAACGACATCGTGTTGCTGGCGTGCGCATCGAGTTCTTTCTTCACCGAGCGCAGCAATGCCGCATCGAAACCGGTGCCGACCCGCCCCGCATACTGCAGCTTCCCTTTCTCGTCATGCACGCCGAGCAGCAGCGCGCCAAAGGCAGCGCGGCTGCCGGTCGGTTCCGAGTAACCGCCGATCACGAACTCCTGACGCCGCCGGCACTTCAGCTTGATCCACGCCGCCGAGCGGCCGGACGTATAGAGACTGTCACGCCGCTTGCCGATGATGCCTTCGAGCGCCATATCGCATGCGCTTTTAAGCAGGTCGTCGGCACTGAAGCCGAAGTCGGCGGAGAAACGCAGCGTCGGCTCGTCGATGCCTTCGAGCAGCGCATGCAGAATCGTGCGGCGCTGCACGAGCGGCACACCGCGCAGGTCGTAGCCGTTCAGAAACGGAATGTCGAACAGATAGATGACAATGTGCTGCGGACGATTCGCATCGAACGCGTTTTGCAGCGCCTGAAAACTCGGCACGCCGTCTTTGTCAAGCACGACCGCTTCGCCATCGAGCCAGCCGCTTTCCAGTTCCAATTGCCCAAAAGCTTTGATCTGCTTATTGAATTTCGCCGACCAGTCGTTGCCGGCGCGCGTGAACACGCGCACAGGCCCACCGCCGGATGCGTGATGGTCGATGCGCGTCAGCACCCGGTAGCCGTCGAACTTGATTTCGTACAACCATTCGTCGCCTGTGGGGGCCGCGTCGACCAGCGTCGCCAGTTGCGGCTTGATGGTGGCAGGCAACCTCGCCTTTACCGCGTCTTCTATCGATGGCGACGCAGCCAGTTCGCGTAGCGATTGCGCACTGCGGGTTGCAACGATCTCAGTTTTTGTTGAGTCGGCGGTGCGCGCGCGGTTTGGGGCGGTGGCGTGGGCGATCTTCTTCGTGGACATTTTTGCAGCCGCTTTCGCTTTGGTTGCCGTCTGCTTTCCGCTGCCGTCGAGCACGCTGCCAGGCAGTTTCTTCAGCACGTCGTATTCGCTTTCGTCGCGCGCGGCGTCATCGCTTTCCTTTATCAGCAGCCATTGCTCCTTGTCGCCGCTGCCGCGCATGTGGCTGCGCACGAGCATCCAGCCGCCATGCAGCTTGTCGCCTGACAGTTTGAACTTGAGCTTACCCCCCTATACGATTCGAGCGCGTGCCTGATGCCGCCGTCGGGCTCCCAGGTGCCGCGATCCCAGACGATCACCGAGCCCGCGCCGTAGTTGCCCTTCGGAATCTGCCCTTCGAACGTGCCGTATTCGACCGGATGATCTTCGACATGCACCGCAAGCCGCTTCACCGACGGGTCGAGACTCGGCCCTTTCGGTATGGCCCACGACTTTAGGGTGCCATCGAGCTCAAGCCGGAAATCGTAGTGCAAACGGCGCGTATCGTGTTCCTGGGATCAGGTACGACAGCGCATGCTGCGTGCCGCGTGACGAGGTCTTTTTCACCGCGCTGCCCTTAACCTTATCCTTATTCTTGCGCGCAACACGGCCCGATGGCTCGGGGGTCTCGTCAAAGCGCCGCTTGCGATGGTAGAGGTCGAGTCGATCGGTCATGGTAGGTTTGCGCGTGTCATTGGCGGATCATCGGTTTGGCGGACCTATGCGCTCACGCAGCGCGGCGCTTGCGGGCCGGCGCGGTTTTCGCACGACCGCTGCCCGCAGGCGCGCGTTTCGTGCGCGGTTTGCGGGGGGGCGTAGGCGCGTCGTCGCTTTCTTCTTCGGCTTCGTCGGTGTCGTCAGCCCCTCGCGCGGCCCGCTTGCGCGCGCCCGGCTCACCCTTGCCGCGCCCGAGGCTGCGCCTGAGCAGATCCGATAAATCGAGAATATCCGCAGACTTACGCGACTCGCGCGGCGTTTCGACATCGGCGATTTCTTCTGTCTTGCCCGCGCGGATCTTGCGCTTGACGAGCGCCATGATGTCGTCGCGGAACGTGTCCTGATACTCGGACGGATCCCACATGCTGCTCATGTCGTCGATCAGCTTCTTCGCCATGTCCAGCTCGCGCGCGGTGACGCCGGCCTTCTTCGCGTCTTCGGGCGGCAGTTTCAGCTCCTCGAAGTCGCGCACTTCGGCGGCCCAGCGCAGCGTGTTCAGCGCGAGCACGGAGCCGACCGGAATCAGCGCAGCCAGATGCTGCTTGTTATGCAGCACGACATTCGCCACGCCAATCTTGCCGGAGGCTTTCATCGCTTCGCGCAGCAGCGCGTAGACCTTCTCGCCCTTGCGGTCAGGCGCGAGGTAATACGGCGTATCGAGATACAGGAACGAGATGTCGGGCGCGTCGACGAACGCGAGAATATCGACCGTCTGCGTCGATTCCGGATTGGCCGAACGAATCTCGTCATCGGACAAAACGACGTACTTCTCCTTCTCATACTCGAAACCACGCACGATGTTCTCGCGTGTGACTTCCTTGCCGGTGCGCTTGTTGATCTGACGATAGCCGATCGGATCGATGGACCGCTTGTCGAGCAGATTGAAGCCGACTTTCTCCGACTGCGTCGCCGGATACAACTGCACCGGCACATGGACGAGGCCGAAGCTGATTGCCCCCTTCCAGATCATGTGTGCCATCGTGCGCTCCCAAAGCGCTAAGGAGACTCTTGGAGAAGCAGCAAGCGTGCCACGGGTTCCCGTGCGCCCGCAGGGCCCCGGCTACCGTGAACGGGCGCGGGCGGCTTGTTCGGACGCTTGCGGTGCAGACGCGGCGACTTGTAACTCTTGCGTCCCGTCAGCAAAAGATACGGCACGGCCGGGACGTACCAACGCCGCAATAAACGTGTCGTCTTCGAAACCAACCTCAGCGCAAAATCCGGCAGCGCGATCGCAATAAAACACCATGAGCTCTGCCAACCCTTCTGGCCGTCCGCCAGCTTTCCTGTAGTCCGAGATCGCCTTCTTCGCATTCGAGACCGCAGCGGCCTGATCCCTGAAAACGTCAGGGCATATCCATCTGCCAATGGTGCGTTTGTAGGAGACCGCGTCAAAGCGGGGGCTCTATGCCGCAAGATGGTGAGCCTGATTGTTGGCCGCGAGCGCCGGATACCATCGTTCGAAGCATGAGCGCAACTGCTCATTCAGAACAGCCGTCCTCAGTTGCAGAAGGCCATGCGCATGAGCCGGTCTCCATGCCATCTGCTGCCGCTTCACAAAACGCCTGCTGACCACCTGGTTGACCGCCGACTCGACGAAGCTCGACGTGATCGGCTCGTCGTGGCGGCAGCGGTCCCCGTAGTTCACGATAAAATTCTGGTTGTTCTCGAGGTAGCCGATGAACTCCTCAAGCCTGTCGAGCAGCCTGGCCTCCTCGGAACTGCAATTCGCGCCGAGCTCCCAACTCAGGCTTTCAAGCCGGCTTAGTGCCGGGTAAGGACAGCCGTGCCAGAGGTGCCATTTGGCCCGATGCTGCGTATTGATCAGCGCGTCGGCGCAAGGCCTGTCGTCGCATTCCGGTAGCCCCTTGATCATCTGTTCGAGATTCTGTACCCGCATGGCGACGTGAAGCCAGTCGAGCACACTCTCGCCACAATCGCCAAAATCGATCTGGGCACGGCGCACCGTGTCGCCGCCATCGGAGAGGAAAGTGACTGGTCGATCGCGCGCGACGCCTTCCCGCGCAAGAAAAGCCAGCATACGATCGGCCGGGTTGTCCTCGAGCTTGTGAACGTACGCGAAGCTGTGTCCCCGACGGTCATCTCGCAGTGATTTACCCACAATGACTTCGAACCAGCCGTCAAGGTGGCTTCTGTGCCCGGCGAGCCGGATGTAGCCGCCGTCGATGCCGACGGCGCGCACTGAACTGCATTGAGGAATGTCGCACCGGCCGGCACTGGGATCGATGTGTCGCCGTTGCTCAACCGCAATCGCGTCCGTGTTCTCGAGGCGGTGGCTCAGTGTGGCGACATGGCGCCGGATCGTGGTGGCCGCCAGCACATGCCCGAGCGGTAACACCTCCTCCAGTACCCGGACGGTCAGCCCGTACGACATCAGCGCGGCAAATTTCGCCTGGAGATACTCCAGCTCGGAACTCGTCCGGTCGCACAGGCAACTGGCCAGCGGACTGACGGACCGCCGCCCCGGTCCGGAACACCGGCATTGGTACAACCGCGGGCTGTCAATCGATAGTCGGCCAAACACCGAGCGGTAGACCAGCCGATGGTGGCCCTTGCGGGCCAGCCGGGAGCCGCAGTTCGGGCACACGCTCAGCCGCGCGATCGCTTCAGCTGCCTAGGCGTCGATCATCGAACGCTGCAGTCGTCCCAGCAGCGCCTTCGCCTCGTCAAGGTGCAAGCCGAGCGACCCGGCATCGAAGCCTTCCCGTTCAAAGTGCGCAATCTCCGTGACGCTCGCCTGCTCGTCGATTTCCGTCTGAACCACAATCTGCACGCTGATCTGCATGGCAGCCTCCACCCCGGCACATCGCCTGGGCAGTCAGCTTACCGCGCAAAATTGTGTAGCCGCTCGTTCGCTGCCGGGCGGTCGAAACACCGATCCAGCCAGACGAGCCATTCGTCGACCTCGGCGCGCAGATCATCCACCTCCATGCAGTTGTCGCGTAGCGCCTCAATCCACTCAAGAAAGTCGTGCTCGCCATGAGTTTCCAGGGCCTTCATAAACCGCTCAGGACCTCCGGCGTGTTCTGGAGGGCACCGTCCGGCGCCCGCAATACAGCGCGGTAGCGTTTTCGACCGCAGGCTGTGCGTTCGCCGCTCGAGACGTACATCACGTAACCACCACGCGGTGAAGTCGTACACGTAGGCAAAGCGCTCATGTTCGTGCAAACCGAACGCTGCCAGTGACAGGGTGTCTGGACCGTCAAAGAACTGCAGCGTGCCGTCGCGATGCCCGCCGTAACGCCAGCCGCGAATGACGAATTGGTGCAGATGTTCGTCGTTCCAGCCCATGGCGAGCTGCATCACATGATGCAGTTGCGCGATCGTAATCTGCTCGGGAACCAGCTGGCGCCGCCAGACCGGCGGGCTGACGCCCCGCAGACTGATTCGCAACTGGAGCATGGAAGTGGTTTGGGAAGAGTCGCCGAGCATCGACCCACTATAGATGCTCCCCTGAGCCATATTCACAGGTCAGACTTCAGCCCCCGCTTTGGCGCGGTCTCTGGGCAAGCCGCTGTCCTCGCTCACACACGAGGACCTGCAGGCATTCCGCGAATTCCTGAAAGACCCGCAGCCGCGTTCGCGCTGGGTCGCCGACGGCGGGCGCAAGTACCCGCGCCATGACCCGCACTGGCGTCCGTTCTACAAAACGCTCCGGCCGAGCAGCCAGTACCAGGCCGTGGTGATCATCAACGCCCTGTTCGCGTGGCTGGTCGAAGCCGGCTATCTGGCGGGCAACCCGTTGTCGCTGTCGCGCCAGCGCGCGCGCCGCTCAAAGCCACGCATCACACGCTATCTCGAGCGCGAGCTGTGGCAGGAAGTGAAGCTGTATATCGACAGCCTGCCGAAGGACACTCCGTGCGAGCGGGAGCGCTACCTTCGTGCACGGTGGCTGTTCACGCTGTTCTATCTCGGCGGCCTGCGCATCTCCGAGGGCGGCGGCAACATGATGGGCTGCTTCTTCTCCCGACGCGATGCCGATGGTCACGAGCGCTGGTGGCTTGAAGTGCTGGGCAAGGGCGACAAGGAGGGGCTGGTACCCGCCTCCGCGGAAATGATGGTGGAGCTTGGGCGTTACCGGCGCGAGCGCGGCCTGTCCGCCCTGCCCGCCCGGCATGAGGACACGCCGCTCGTGCTGCCGCTGGGCAAATCCATGAAGCCGCTGACCCGCGCCGCGCTGCACACGATCGTCAAGGGCATCTTTGCCGGCGCGGCCGGACGGCTCCGGCTGCGCGGCGACGGGTTCGCGGGCCAGGCGGATCTGCTCGAACAGGCATCCGCACACTGGCTGCGCCACACTGCCGGGTCGCACATGGCCGACGGCGGCGCCGATCTGCGTACCGTACGCGACAATCTTCGTCACGCATCACTGACGAGCACGAACCCCTACCTGCACACGCCCGACGAAGAGCGCCACCGGGAGACTGAGGAAAAGCATCGAATCAACTGGTAGGTTTCGCCCGACTGTTCAGTGGCGGGTCGCAGTGATCGGGAAACCTCTGCTCCTTCCGACAGCCCGCATCCCCGATCGTTGGCGCGCATACGCAATATGCATCTGTCAATTCCCCCGGCTAATGAACGCTCGCGGCCGGCGCATCGGGAGTTGGGCCGTACTGGATTCGAACCAGTGACCAACGGATTAAAAGTCCGCTGCTCTACCTGCTGAGCTAACGACCCAGGCTACGCCCATTCATTCACCTCGCTAGCGCCACGTCGCCGTCCAACGCTAGCCAATATCGATCGTGCGGCTCTCGGATCGCGGCGGCTCCTGTTTCGGCACGGTCAACGTAAGCACACCCTTGTCAAACTTTGCGAGAGCGTGGTCGGGGTCGGCGTTTTCCGGCATCGGGATCGTGCGCGTGAAGGCCCCATACGCACGTTCAAGTCGATAGCAGCCGTCTTCCTCACTGTGCACATCCTGCTTTTTCTCGCCGCGCAACACCAGCGCCCCATCCTCGACGCTGACGTTCAGATCCTCCCGCTCCATGCCTGGCAACTCGACAGTCACGCGCAGTATCTTCCCCTCGTCGACCACGTCGATGCGCGGCTGGAAACGCGATGAGCTGAAGTCGCCAAACCATCGTTCCAGCGCCCCGCGGGCCGCAAACGGATCGTGAAAGAAATCCTCCATCGCACGCCACGGATCGCGGGAGAAAAGTCGCGGAATGTCGGGCCACCCGACACGCCACAGTTCGCTGGCCGGCGGACTTTGCGGACTGTCCGCATCGGGCTTACGCCCTGCACCGCGGAGAAATTTGAAAGGGTTCCACTTTTTCGGGTCGGTGTTCATCTCATGCTCCTCGATGGTCTGGCAGGAGAACCGGAATTCCGTGATTGCGCCCTCACTGCAACGTTTCTGCTGACGTCTATGGACTGCGCCTCCGAGCGGCCGCCGTCGCCCGGCGTCAGCGCCCGCGGATACATGGTTTGCAGTCAGCCTGACGGTGTGCGGCGGGCGGGGGATCGCGCTGTGCCTCAGCAGCCGCCAGCTACTGCTCGGCGTAACGCGGCAGAGGCCACCCGGCCAGCGGCTCGGCATCGCGCCTGATCCTGACCAGCGCGATAGATCCATCTGGGACGACCAGGCCGCCTGCGAACCGCCGTACCGTCACGGCCCACGTGAAGATCCTGTATCCGCGCCACCAATCATCATGACGATCTGCATCCGCGCCTCGACCAACCGGGCGGTGGCGACCTGGCGGCCGCCGCCGGTTTGTCTCCTGTCGTCGTCGCTGGTCTTCCGGGCTCAGTTCGTTCGCACCTCGATCCGTCGCGGCCGTGCTTCGTCGCGACGCGGAATCGTCAGCTTCAGCACGCCGTCCTGCAGGTTCGCGTCGATCTTCGATGTGTCAAAGTCCGGGCTCAGCGAGAACGCGCGCGCGAAATGCGGTTCACGGATCTCGGCATGCTGCAGCCGCAGACCGGCGGGTGTGGGCACGACCGCTTCGGCCTCGATATAGAGGTTGCCATCGTGCACCTTCACGTCGAGTTTGTCCTTTGTGACGCCTGGAAGGTCCGCCCACAGCGTAATGCCCTGGCTGTCCTCGAATACGTCGACGGCCGGTGTAAGCGTCATCCGTCGTGCCGGCTGGTCGCCCTCGCGTCGTGCCACTGCTTTCTGGTCGCGTTCAGCAACCTGTGTCCTGTCGTTCATGGCCTGCTCCTCGAATAACTGGCATTACTGCACGGTGATGGCCCGCGGCTTCGATGCTTCGCGCTTGCCGACGGTGATCGACAGGCAGCCGTTGGTGTAGCGGGCCTGCACCCTGTCGGGGTCGGCGTTCTGCGGCAGTTCGATCACGCGGCGGAACGCACCGGTGAAGCGCTCCTGCGCGTAGGTGCGGATATCGTCGCGGGTTGGGTCGCAGCGGGTGTCGCCACTGGCCTCCGGCCGCGCTGGCTTGCGCTCGCCAGCAATCGTCAGCAGCCCCTTGTCGATCGACACGTCGAGTTCAGCGGGATTTACGCCCGGCGCGAACGCGACGATCTCGATCGAGTCGTCAGTCGCACCGATGTTGACCTGCGGGAAGACGCCCAGGCGCCCGGAGCGGATGCTGGACGGAAAGCCGCCGAACAGGCTCGCCATCTCGCGCTGCAGACGGTCGAATTCGCTGAACAGGTCGGTTCCAGAAAAGAGATCACTCATCATATCCTCCTTCGATGCAGCGAGGAGGCGAACGGGCCTACGCGCTCCAGTCCGCCTGCCAGGCCGCTGGCAAACAAATCGAAACACGCAGCGCACCGGATGTAACCGGCGCATCTGCCTGAGCGAAATCAAAGATAGGACCTACGGTGAAAATTTCAAGGGGCGGTGGTGAAATTCCGGTCTTGAAAATCGCCTGCCAAATCCTATTATCGCGGTGCGTTGCAACGGAACCGGAGGACACCATGGAATTCGATTCGGACTGGCTCACGCTTGGCAGACACCGCGTCCGGCTGCGCTCGACCAGAGGCTTTCCGACGGAATTGATGCGTAGCGTGGCGGAGGTCGTGCAACTCGCGATCGACAACAACATGAGCGCCCGCGCGCGGCTGGTCGAGATCGTCTTCCAGCACGAACAAACCTACGATATCGCTGTCGGCACGACACTGACCGAAGACCGCGTTTGTGCGCCGCAACTGGAAGCGGCGATTGCGGTTGTGCTCGGCCTGCTGCCGGATCAGGTGAACATCATCGTGACGACAGTAAGTCAGGAGGAAGTCGACCTGCACTTCGGCGTGTATGAGCGCATGCTGGCCGAGAAACTGGGCGTGGTGCCGCCAATCCAATGACCGCCGGGTGGCCGACGCTGTTTCTCGGCCAGCCGCCCCGGGGCAGGTCACAGGGCACACCCGAGCGAGCGCCCGTCGGGCTCTCGTATGGTCCATCGATGCATGAGAGCGGGAAGGCTGGCTATGGGTGTGCTGTGAACCGCGTCTGAACCGGACCAGCCAGCCTTCGGGACGCCCGGGGCGGTTCACAAGCCAGATGGGAGCAGCATCATGAAAAAACGCGCGCAGGCAATGCTCGGGGCGGCCGTGCTGGCTGCAGGCTCAGCAGCTACTGTCGTGGCTGCTGAGCCACCCCTGAAAACGTTGCCGTTGCAACAGGACATCTGGATCACTGGCACGATCCAGCGGGGCAGCGGACAAGACGTGCCGGGCGACTATACGTCACTCCGGCTGGACCGTCCGTCAACCTCTCCCTGCAACGACAGGGTCGTGACCGACATCGTGCTCGGCAAGGCTGGCGTACCGGACCCTTTGCTTCTGCTGCCTTATCTGGGGCAGCGGGTCGCCGTCAGGGGGCGCGTCATCTGTCCGGATTCCGGCATCCGTTTTACGCCGACGCCGGACTTCGTGTTTCCGATCTACTGACGGCAGGCGCGGCACAGCCGGACCGGTAACGGTGCGGGGCGATGGAATTCCCGTCCGGTCAGCCGACGACGGCCTGACGTAATGCCGGCGATCCTGCTGTCTGGACGAGCGCTGTATAGATGTTCATGTAATGCTGTGCCATGGCCCTGGCGGTGAAGCGGTGCACGAAGGCCGCACGGATTTCCGTTCGGGACAGCATGTCGAGGCGTGTCACGGCATCGACCGCTCCTGTCACATCATCGACGATATAGCCTGTCACACCGTGTGAAATCACTTCCGGTACCGAGCCGCGATTGAACGCAATGACAGGCGTGCCGCATGCCATTGCCTCAATCATCACCAGGCCAAACGGCTCCGACCAGTCGATCGGGAACAGCAGCGCGCGGGCGCCTGAGAGGAATCCGGATTTCTGCGCGTCATCGATCTCGCCGACGAATTCGACATGCGGCTGCGACAGCAGCGGCTGGATCACGCCCCGGAAGTACGCTTCGTCGGCCCTGTCCACCTTCGCCGCAATCTTCAGCGGCAGACCGGCGCGGGCGGCGATATCGATGGCCAGGTCGACACGTTTTTCAGCACAGATCCGGCCGAGGAAAGCCAGGTAGGCCGGTTGTGTCGACAACTGCGGGGTCAGCAGCTTCTCCGGCAGACCGTGATAGACGGTGTCGAGCCAGTTCGCGTGCGGCAACGGCACCCGCTGCGAATCTGAAATCGACACGACGGGCGCCTGCGGGAACATATCGAACACCGGCTGCAGCTCCGGCAGATCGAGACGCCCGTGCAGCGTGGTCACGAACGGCACGACGAGCTGCGAAAACGTCGGGAACGGCAAATAGCTCAGATGGAAATGCAGGACGTCAAACGTATGGGCGACGCGCCGCACCTTCTCGAGCAGCAACAGGTGCGGGGCAAACGTATCGGAGATTCCAGGATCGAGCCGCAGGGCGTGCGGCCAGGCGGCTTCGAGATGCGCGCCTGTCCGTGAGTCACCGCTTGCGAACAGGGTGACGTCGTGCCCCAGCCCGACCAGTGCCTCGGTGAGGTACGACACCACGCGTTCCGTGCCGCCGTAGAGCTTCGGCGGCACCGCTTCATGCAACGGCGCAATCTGCGCGATACGCATCTGGCAACTCCGTTCAGGTATTTCGCGCAGACCGTGCGCGTATAAGGACGCGACAGGGTACGACGCAACCCTGCCGGCGGAGGTATCGGGAGCACGGTCGTCCGAACCCTGCGTCATGCACCGCGATACTGCCCGGCAGTCCCGCTTCCGCACGCGACAGGAGAAACGGAAACGGGCCAGCGAAACCGTACGTTGGCCCGCGCATCGACAGATCAGAACGCCGTCCTGAGCGCGGTCCTGACCTGTCTGAGGACCCTCTTTTCAGACGGGCTTCCGGGGCGAATCCTTGACGGCTTCCTTGACATCGCCCGCCTTCTTCCGTGCTTCGCCCGCCGCCTGCTGGACATCGCCCTTAACTTCCTGTTTCGTATTGCCCGTTGCGTGTCCAACCGCCTCATTCACCTTGCCCTTGACCTTCTCCGCCGTCCCCTTGACCTGATCCTTGTTCATGGCCGACCTCCAGTGCAAAACTGATCCATGGATGGGTTACCGCCCCTACCGGGCTGGCTCAACAATTTGCGCAAACGGCGTGCCTGGCCGCGCCGTTGCCGCTGCGCCATGTCGCCGTCTCCGTCCCCGCCGGACCGATAAAGTGAGTGCATTGGGGAGTACGAAATTACATTGCGTGATACAACCGACGCGCTCCGCGCATGACGACTGTCGGCTCGCCGCAATGAGGCGCAAACTGAGAGTGGCAGGAGCGCGTGCAGTGAGCAGCATGGCTTTCGCCGCGAATGGCACGATCGCGCCTGGCGGCCCCATTCGCTCCTTCGTTGACTGACACGTAGCGAGGTCGATACGAAGTTCGCGATCGTTACGTGCGCGCTGATGCTCGCCACCGCTTTTGTCACTGACACCTTGCGGGCCCAGGGGACGGTGCAATCGATCAACACACGACCCGGGGCGATGTCGTTCAGCTGACGTCCGGATACAGGGCCTCCAGGGTCATCGGCTCGACCGTCTACAACGAGCGCACGGACTCGATCGGAACGATCGACGATCTGGTCGTGAGCCCCAAAGATCGCGTGACCTACGCCATTCTGTCCGTCGGTGGTATTCCCGGTCCCGATACCCATCAGGTCGCGGTGCCATTTGACAGTCTGCACGTCGTCGATAAACAGATGCGTTTGCCGGGCACCCTCCGGGACTCGCTGAAAGCATTGCCCGAATTCAGATACGCGTCGCCTGGACCGCCAGGGCCCAGCGTGTCAGATCCTGAGCCGCGTGACCTTGGTGCCTTCCAGCGACACGCCGGCCATCAGGCCCGCATTGGTCAGCACGAAGGCCTGTATCGGGGCAGTCGCGGTTGACGTATCGATATTGCCGTTCGCCCCGACCTTCACCACGGCGACCGTCGCGTCGGCGCCGACGGCCCAGCCATCGCTGTTGCGGAAGCGGTCGAGCGCATCCTGCGTCATGAACAGGAAAATGATCGCCTTGGACTGCGCGCCGATCTGCAGACCGAACGAGCCGCCCGCCGTGCTGTAGTAGCCGGCCGTCTGGCCACCCACGCGCAGCGCGCCTTCGCCGTACTGCCCGCCGATCCAGAAACCGGCCTGGATGACCGACGGGAACACCAGCACACCGCGCGCTTTCGCGACGAGTTCGCGCGAACCGCTGGCAGCGGTGTACAGTCGCGCGAGCGTTGTATCGACACCGGCATTGATGGACCGGCGCTTATCGGCATTTTCCGACGTGTCCGATCCGGATTTCGGGGGCGTAGTCGTGCAGCCAGCCAGACCGTAGCCGCCCGTTGCGAGCGCCGCGCTCGCGGTCAAAATGAACTGTCTCCTGAGCATCATTGTTCTCCCGAGATATCAACGATCAACGCGAAGTGCGAGCTTCGAGGTTCGAGCAGGCACCTTCGCGTACTGCGTCAGTCCGTCGTGAAATTGACCCTGCGCGCGTGGCGAACTATCCGTGCCCCGTGCACAACCTTCCTACTGTAGTGAGAAAAAGCTGCATGGGCACCGGCTTCTGCAGGCAGGCATTCCAGGCATTACCCTCATTCACTGGAAGCGGAGCCGACGCATGGACGAGAATCGGAACACGTGCCAGGTCCGGCTGCGCTCGCATCCGGCGACACAGTTCGGCCCCGCCCATCAGGGGCATCATCCAGTCTGTGATGACCAGGTCAGGCACATGCTCTTTTACACATGCAAGCGCCTCGGCCCCGTTACTGGCGCACCGCATGCCATACCGCGAGGAGGTCAGGCTCATCATCCACGAGCAGGATTGAATACATCTGAACCCACCTTCGGTTTATGATTCTGGTACTCCTGGTAGCGGGGAAGCAAAACGTGTTCCCAGCACGGGATTCAGGGATAATGGGCGCGTCCCGTCCGGGTGTTTTTTGGGTTGGTTTTCCCCGTTCAGATTGTTCCGGCCATCGCATCCCTATACGGGTTCGGGGACGTTGCCTGCGCGTTGGTGTAGCGGGAAGTACCTTCCGGTGCTACGAAACATTATTCTGCGAACATCAAACATGACCGACACGCCAGCAGGGCCGCTTCGCAGTTTTGCCGCGTTCCTGCGTCAGGAGCGGACCTGCCTGACCGAAAAATGGATGAAAGCGGTGTTCGGCGACGCTGGCCTCGGCGAGGCCGACAGGCTGACGTACGACCAGCTCGCCGATCATCTGCCGGAAATCCTCGACGGGATCTGCGCTGCGCTCGACGCGCAGGATCTCGAACAGGCGGAGCCGGCGATCGAACGCGACGCCCGCATGCATGGAAAGGTCCGCTGGAAACAGGGCTATCGCATCGATGAACTGGTTCACGAACTGGATCTGTTCCGCCAGGTGCTGGCAGATGCGGCAGAGACGTTCGCGGAATCGGATGACGCGTTCACGAGGCGTCACGAAGGGCGTGCCCGCCGGCTGATCGATGAAGCGTTCGGCTTCGTCACCGTCACGTCCATCCGGGAAGTGGTCACGGAACGCGACCGTAAAATCGATGAATACACCGGCAGTCTGGAGCGGGCGAACCACGAACTGACGCTGAAGCAGCGGCTGGTGAGCGACCTTTACGAATCGCGCATGCAGATTACCCGCAGTCTGGTGCACGACCTGCGCAACTTCCTGAACGCATTCTCCATCGCGCTGCAGCTGATTTCGCGCGCGCCCTCGAAAGCGGAAGCCGGACTGGCGCTGGCCACCCGGCAGGCCGCGGACATGAAACAGCTGGTGGACGAGATGGTCGAGTACTCGGTGGTGCTTGGCGACCGCGCGCCGCTTGCAGTCGAACCGTTCGATCTGCGCGAACTCTTCGACGAACTGGTCACCGCCTGCCGGCCGGCGATCGAAGCAAAAGGGTTGCGTCTGTCTACCCGCTTCGACGCGGGCGTGACAACGGTGCTGTCGAACCGCATCAAGGTCAAGCAGGTGGCGCTGAACCTGCTGTCGAACGCGACCAAGTACACGAAAGCCGGTCAGATCGAACTGGCGATGGGCGGCCACGGAGAAGGCGGCTGGTATCTGCGTGTCACCGACACCGGTGTGGGCATTGCGCCGCCGGACAGGGACCGCGTATTCGACGAATTTGAACGGGCCGCAGGCGCCGATATACCGGGCGTCGGCCTCGGGCTTGCTATCGTCAGGGAGCTTTGTCGGGTTCTTGAAGGCAGGGTCCGCTTCGAGACCCGCGAAGGTCATGGCACGACGTTTGAAATCCGCTTCCCCGTGCAGATCCATCAGGCCAGCAATCCGGATGCGTAGCCCTTGGCTGGTTGTCATCGCCAGGCGGGATGCCCGCACGCAACCCCTGTGCGTAAATATTCGACAGAGGCAATTGCACGGCACAGGCGAAGAAATCATCGAGTCCACTATAGAACCGGTTGCTCCGTGTTGTGCGCGGTTCAGCCGCACCGGCATTGCTGGTCGACGCAGGCGCACGTCATACACACCAGATCATTCCTGAAAAGCGCCGCACCATAAACCGGTCACGTGCCTGAGGCACGTGACGCGGGCGTCATCTTCTTTTAACAATGCGAACAAACCGTTCCACGAGGCAACCGGGGTTCTGGTGCAAATAGGAAAGCAGGTTGAGAAGTTGCCTATAGGAAGGGTAACTTATCGAGTGGACAGGACCGTATTCCATACGGCGGGCGCAGTAGCCTCCTTGAGGCCGAGCTCCGTGAGGTCGAACTGGCCCTTGCGAATGCGATGTGTCAATTCGATACCTGAAATTGTGGTCGCGGCGCTCCTGAACCGCTTGAATCCAAGCATTACGTACGTTCTGGACTTGATGTGGCGATGGTCCTGTTCGATCACGTTGTTCAGATATTTTGAGGACCGGACCTTCGTGTCTTCAGGCACCAAACCATCGGCCTTCATCTCGCGCACCGCGCGGTGCGAGGCCGCGTAGCCATCGAGCGTGATGGTCTCAGGCGACTGGCCCTGATGCCTGATAGCCTTGCTGAAAAAGGCTTTGGCCGCAACCACGTCGCGCCTCGCCCTGAGCATGAAGTCCACCGTCTGGCCAGCCCGATCCACCGCCCGGTACAGGTAGACCCACCTGCCGCGAATCTTCAGATAGGTCTCGTCGACACGCCACGAGCGACCCGCAGGCGTAGCAAAACGGTTCCAGCGTTTGACGAATTCGGGCGTATAACGCCTCACCCCACCATCATAAATTCGTTGCGGAGGGCACACTGACCTCCCCTAACCCAACGCGGACTAACTAATCTCAATAATAGTGTCGTAAGTCTCAGTAATGGTGGCGCGAATCTCACTATTACTGTCGTCCAAAGGTCGGGGCTGAATGCGTTGCACCTAGTCAACAGACGATACGCGGCGTCATAAAAAGTTCTTATCTCCCATGGCACACCGTGGTGTCAGCCAAGCGGTAAAAGCCTTCGGTAAAATCCGGTGCTGCTGGCGATCGCGCAATTCAGTGTTGCTCCAAATTTGCGCGGACTGCAAAGATAGACTCGCTCGGCGGTGCCGTGTTGAACGGTGCGTTGATCAACGGTATCGGCGCGCGTCGGCAACGAACACGCAAGTTGCGGGGACCGCAGGCATCCGCACCCGCTTCTAACTCTCGGCCCTGACAAGACGCGGCCCTCCCGCCGCGCTTCCTCAGGATCTTTCATGATCGAAAACGCACATGATCCAAAAAAAATTAGTCCTCCTGTCGAGTCTAGTTGCAATGCTATCTGCATGCGGTGGCAACGGCTCGTCGACGCCCGCCGCGACACCGGCGGCTATACCTGTCCCCGCTTCGGTGAACGCCGCTCAGTCGGGCTACAAGATTTCGGTTTTTGCCAAGGCGCCCGGCACGCTTCTGCCCGACGATCTCGTCCAGCACGGCAGCAACATCTTCGCCATTGCGCAGGACAACAATAACAATCCGGACGGAACAACCGTAGCCGGTACGTCGCCACAGAGCCAGGTGATCGAATACGACCTGAACGGCAATGTCGTCAAGACGTTCAACATACCGGGGCACCCGGACGGCATCATGGAGTTCGATTCGCACACGGTGTGGGTCAGCACCAATGAAGACGCCAACCCGCTTCTGATCGTGATCGATACCACGGCCAATACCCAGACAACGCTCGCGCCCGACGTTACGCCGGCACATGGTGGCGGACTCGATGACATGAAGAAGCTCAATGGGGTGGTGTATGTGTCCGCATCGCATCCCACATTGGGAGCCGCTACTGTAACGGCGCCTAAAGGCGTGAGTTCGGTGCCGTCGGCTTACACTGTCACCCTGAATCCGGACAATAAGACGTTTCATCTGACGCCCGCTCTGATGGGCAACGCGACGGCGACGAACATTGCGACGAACACGCAAGTCACGCTTAACATGACCGATCCTGATTCGATGGCGATCGACCCGGTCGGCAACGTGGTGGTCGATAGTCAGGCTGACGCTGAACTCGTGTTCCTGAGGAACCCAGGTGCGAGTCAGTCGGTGAGCGTGTTGCCGCTTACGTTGTCCGGCAACGCTGCACCGGTGGATGACACGCGTTGGGCGCCTTCAGGCAATTCGTTCATGTTGCTGTCGGACAATAAAACTCAGTTGATCTATCGCATCGATGCAAGCGCTGGCTTTACGGCCGCAACGGCGTACGCCTCCGGCCAAGGCACGCTTTTGCAGCTCAACACTTCGACGGGGGCAATGACACCGGTCTATACCGGGATGGGTTCCCCGCACGGAATGATCTTTGTAGGCCAGTAGCCGGCCCGCATCTGTCCATTCGGCGCACGCCATGCAGTGCGCTGGATGGGCGGCCGACTCGGACCTCGTGTCGTCTCAGATGACACGCTCGAGGCGAGCGCCGCGCTTGGGCACGCTTGGGCCATTGCGTGAAGCAATCGGGTATGGAATTCAAGAAACGCGACCGTCTGCTCCAGGTGGACTCAGGTCTCGCTCGTAAGCGCCCCTTCACCGAGCGCGGGACAAGACGGCTTGCGAACGTCCGCAACGGCCGACGACGCGACCTCCATCCCCGGGATTTCAATGGCTGCTTTCAGGGTGCAACCGAGGCCTGAATGTCCCAACCCCGTTGCCAGCGAAGGTCGCTTTTTGGCCGGCAGTACGCGTTCACACAAACCGCCAGAAAGCTGCCCTTGAGAATTCTGACGTCCTCGCGGTGGCACGTTCATCGAACTGGTGCTATCGGCCATCTGCAGCCGTTAGCTTGAATGCTCGCATGGACACTCGAACGGTTGGTCTACTCCGGCAGGGGACCTTCGCCGGGCAACCATGCTCGTCGCGTCATCGGCCAAAGGAGCCGTTCGAGGCCCCTCAGTTCGCGTTGGGCGCGAATGTCGGCTTACGAGAAAGTCGGCTGGTCGAAGTCGCTCCCTCAAGCTGAACGTCCTTTTCGGTGTGGGCGTGTTTTTAGCGGTCATCACGCTGCTGTTCGGCCACCGCTGATGGGCAGGCCCGCGCCCATGATGAAGGGCGGACCATGAAATCGCCGTTGCAACGGGTTCGGGCCTTAGGATGACGATGGACGGTCTATTGAGGCTGTGCGCAACCAGAGCCGCCAACCTCAGCGACATCCAATCCCGCAGGTCACATCCGTGGCTCGGCGCCGGTCCGTACCTTCTCCTCGATGCGTCGCCCGACGTCGGCGTCGACGTTCTTCCAGTAATCGAACGCCTGCTCCAGCACCGGGCTGCGCACGCCCGCCAGCAGGGCGCCCGCGACAGTCTCGATGAGCCGCTCACGTTGCGCATCATCGAACACGTCGCGAACCAGATCGCCCGCCTGGCCGAAGTCGTCGTCGGCGCCATGCAGCGCGTAGGCGCTGCGCACCATGTCGCCGTCCGTTTCCCAGCCGTCATCGGCCGGGCCCGTCGCGTCGGCCCACGGACGACCCACCTATTCGGCGCATACACGGGTGCATTGCCGCTGTGCTCGTAGGTCATCTGGCCGTCGAACATGTACGTCTGCACGGGCACCTTCGGCTTGTTCACCGGCAATTGATCAGGTTGCGCGTCAAACCTCGCCCTTCAGGGCTCAGGATTACCCACAAGTCTGTAGGTGACGGTGTGTGTTTTCGCTTGTAAACGGGTGGAGTCAATGTTAACTTCGGCCCATCCTGTTTGCAGCG
>NZ_JBNDMO010000054.1:0-23227 GCF_050436625.1 Paraburkholderia sp. GAS334
TCTCCCGAATCTATCCGCGAGCCATCGATCACGCGCTACCACTAGCGTGCCACGCGCGCGCGACACATCGCGAACGGTCGACGCGAGGCGCTTACTGAGGAGGCGGAAGATGCGCTCACTCGCCTGCGGGCTTGGGTGGATGCGAACGGCTTGACACTCCATCCCGACAAAACCCACGTTGGGGATTGTCGGCTGGAGGGTCATGGGTTCGAGTTTCTGGGCTACCGGTTCGAGGAGGGCCAACGTTGGGTGCGCAAGAAAAGCCTCAAGGGACTGCGGGATAAAATCCGGGCCCAGACCCGGCGTAACCGGGGTGACTCGATCGAGGACATCATTGCCTCGATCAATCCACTTCTGCGTGGCTGGTTCGGCTATTTCCAGCATGCCCACCGCTACACCTTCTCGTCCGTCGACGGCTTTGTTCGTCGCCGTCTGCGAGCGATCCTGCGCCGACTCTGGACCCATTGCGGAAGTTCGCGCTCCTGTGATGAGAGGCAGAAAACGAATCGACAGCGGTCGTCGGTCGACACTAGTCAATGACAGACGAATAACCGCGGCCTGATTGCGCCACGATGCACGCCACACAAAACCGCGTGCCCGTGCGGCAACTTTTGATCTTATTCATCCGTCGTCTTGTCGGCTCGATGACGTCTCGCCGCGCGCTCATTCTCGGCCGCATCTTTGTCGGCTGCTTGACGGAGTCCGAGAGTCATCAACTCAAGTCTGTTCAGAATCGTCGGCGAGTTACCGCCCACGGTGCCCAAGCCTACTAGGCAGGCGCTTGTGCAGTGAGGCCAGAAGGAGGCTGCAATAGCTGAAACAGTGAAGCCTGACGGGATAGCAACGGCAAACCGGCCCTCGATATACTTGAAGTTCCCGTCCGTCGGTGCGCGACTCGCCTCCGCATGCAAGTCGTATTTCTTGTCGTCGAGCATTAGCCGCCACACGTACGGAAACACCCCGATCGTTTCATCGCGACGCGGAACCAGTCGAGGATCCTGCCGCGAGTCAACTGGCTGCCGCTGAACGGCGGGCGCGAAATAACCAAGGTCGCCGCTGATCACGATCACTCGTTTATCGCACGCCACACCCTCCATTCCAGCCGTGATCACAGCGCCCAGCGCAAGCCCGGCACTCGTCGAGACTGTTACGTCGTTCGGCTACCGACCAGACCATCTCCGGATCGCCATCTTTGATGGCCCTCCCCATTGATAGCGAGCTAGATGCCTCTCTGCAATGGATACCCAATCGACTGGGCCGTCTCCGCTTCGGTGCAAATAGCAGCGATGCTTTTCTTCCCCCGGGAGCCCAACGAACCTTTGGGATTTGGCAAGACGCAGACTACCGGTAGGTACCGCCTTTGAGGCGCCGGTGGATTACCCGGCGCCTTCGACGATGAAGACGCGGTACTCGGCCCCAGCATGTCGGTGTGTCGATGCTTCCCGATAGGCTGGGCTGTCGTACCAGCGTCTCGCCTCTTCGATCGTCGGAAACTGAAGGATGGCGGCCCCCTCCATCGTCGGCCCTTCGAGCACCTCATGCTTCCCGTATAGCGCCAGAAACGATACGTTATGCCCTTCAGCGGCTGCTGGCGCCTTCTGCGCGTACGCATCTAGCTCCGTCTGTTTTGTCGTCTTTTCTCGAGTGAAGATGACATACGCGACCATGGCTGAATACTCCTTGTCTTGAGGTCGGGGTCCAGATGTTCAATAGTTTGGCCGCTTGCGTTCGACTTCTTGCCCGGCCGTCTACAAAGCTACGGTATCAAAGGCCTACTAACTATGATAGAACGCGGATGGAATAGCACATATTCCCGTCGAGAATCACCGTACCGGCCACCGACTCCTGCTCCGCTGATCGACGGGTGATATTTCGCGTGGTGCGCTCTATGCAACCGGCATCACGAGTACTCTTAATTATACTAGATGACGCATGGACACACGAACGGATACGTTGACTAGCTTTGGCAAGCTGAAGCCCTTGGTTACAGGATGACGACCTCACTCGCATAGCGGCCCGTTATTGTTGATCTACGCTAGCGGATTTCACACGCAGATAAACGATTGATGAGCCGGAATTCGCCCGGATCAGTTTGAAAGACGTTTTCCGCTGACGGAGGTACGGGCGCGCCCATCGAGACGCTGTTTGGCGGCGATCTGCGAAAGGTCGCGATCGCGCGCTGGTGTTTCTGCCCGATGCGATTCCTCGTGAGTTGCCGCTTGAGCAACTCAGCGGTTCCGAGCTGATGCGTTGCCCGTCTCCCGATGACAGAGTCGGACCGCCCAATTTCGCCCCTCACCGTCTCAGGCGCCGCCATACAATTCCGCACAAATCCGACGTACTTGACCCGCCACCTTGAACTGGCCGAACTCTCAGTGTCTGCTGCCGGATTTGGGGTTACAGGCTGTCCGCCTACGCGGGAAGCGAGCGACCGTCAATCGCCTCATGCCGGCGAACAAAGTCCTCCGCTTTCCCGCGTTGCGTCAGCACGCCCTCATTACAGCGCCGGCGGCAAAAGCTTCCGGTCGATGAAAGACTGAAGAGCGTCGCAAAACGCATCTTGGGTGTCGACCGCAGCGTTGAATCCGGCTTTCCGAAGCTTGACGGTGCTGACAAAAGCGACGGGGCCGGCAGGGGCTCCAGATGCAAACGCAAAGTCGGCATGTTGATCACCTTGTCCGACAAACGAACGGAGATCACCACTCGCAAGGTCGTACCTAGCAACGATCTTCGCCCAGACGTCCGCGTTATCGAGAATGTACTCCGTCACACTAGTAGGCTCGTCCCCCCCCGCCTTTACGCCTAACGTCTTCGCCATCGCCGGCCACACACTTCGCCATTCGAAGACATCGCCGTTGGTGACGTTGAAGATTTCGTTCGCTGCTTGAGGGGATTGCGCCGCCCATGCCATCACCTGGCCGACGAGATCGGCATCTGCCATTTCCCAAACGAACGACGGGCCGCCGGGAAAGCCGAATGCCTCGCCCTTTTCGCGACGGATAGCTGCATACACACCGATTGCCGGAAGAACGTTGAGAGCTCCTGGCGTCTTGCCGGTAACGAGTTGAGGGCGCAATACGGTGTAAGTGAAACCATACTTCTTAGCCGTGTCGCGAACGTAGTCCTGCTGATCGAAAAAGAAGTTCGCGTGATCATCACGTGGGTCGCTCTCCCGTGCGGGGATCGCGATGGGGTGAAGGTGAACGCCGTATGCCTTCGTTCCCTGCAGGATAGACACATGCTTGAGCGCCGATTTCCCTGAAATGAGGGGCTCGATCACATTGCGCAGCATCGCATTGTTCACTTCGATCTGATCTGCGTTCGACCAACCGCTTACCAAAGCATCGGAATTCTCGTAAATTGCCGCATACGCAACATGCGTAATGTCACTAAGCGCAGATAGCGCGTCACGAGCGGCCTTCTCGTCACGCAAATCCACCGAGACGAACTCAAAGCCCTTTCCACTCGGTAGCACCGGCTTGCGCCTCGAAACGCCAACCACATCCCAGCCTGCAGAGAGGAAGGATTCAATAGCGGCTACGCCGATGAGTCCGCTTGCCCCCGCAACCAGAACCTTATTTCTCGTACCCATCACTTTTCTCCGTTTTCATCGTTTCTATCAAGACCCAAACAGTCACGTTCGATTCTAAAAATATCGAAACCTGCTTGAATGCGCTTCCCGACTAGCCATCGGTCACGCCAAATTTAGTCTCGACGTTCGTTGCGCGGTAGTGTCGGGCATGGAATCATGGTTATTCCGTCGAGTAATACCTCAAGCTGTGAACGGAGCGATATGCTCGATGGCCTGTAGCCTCTAACCTTTACCCTGCTCCCAAG
Organism: Paraburkholderia sp. GAS334; assembly: GCF_050436625.1. NCBI lineage: Bacteria > Pseudomonadati > Pseudomonadota > Betaproteobacteria > Burkholderiales > Burkholderiaceae > Paraburkholderia > Paraburkholderia sp. GAS334. Next base: position 3,838 of record NZ_JBNDMO010000054.1, read on the forward strand.
GTGGCAGTTCCAGGCGAAGGTCGCGCAGCAATGGTGTGTTTGCGGGAGCAATGTCTGGCATTGTTTTCAACCACATCATTCTCGTCGTCGATAGTTAGCGGCTATGGGCGCAGGGATTCGGAACAGGTTCTCGACATTGACATTTGGATGCAGCGTGGACGGCAAATCCCAGCCTCATCGCGATTCTTGCGAACGACGCGGCCTACGAGACCCTCGAGCACCACATGCGGGCGCCCGCCGCCGCGCAACTGCATGACGATTTTTGCAGACGGATCGGACAAAACTCTAGCCGCATTCTGGGAGGCTTTCCCGATCTTAAAGGTCGGTTTGGGGGCGTACATGAACAGTCCATTTGCTCCGAGAATCCGAACAAGTCGCAGCAACAGTCAGCGGTCGAAAGAGGCGCCAGCGGCTCAAGTAGTTGACGGGCATGTAGGGGATGATCCCTGTGTGCTGCGTCAGTATCCAATACGGTTCTACGTCGCCGCATCTCCTTGACGATCCGCCCCGGTGAATGCGTCCAGCCGTACACACGTCACGCATGAAGGCACAAGAACCATCAAAGGCTGCGCAACGTGCCGCGAAGGCCCTCTCCTCCGTGGGATGCAAAGACTAAAGCAGGCCTTCGTCGGCATGACGGTCTTCCAGACTACATAACCGAAAGGGCACGACCATGACGGAAAGATGGAAGAGAAGGTTGTCGTTCTCGAAATCGTCTTCCAGCCATTTTTCTTGACAGCATCCTAAATCAGGACCATACCGCCATGGACCATTACCGTTCGGCCAATGATGTGATCCGAATCGCTACGCCAGAAACGTCGTCACGCCAACAATGCCCTTCGGCGTCGAATACCGCCCAAGAGGATGTCAGTACTAACGTCGTTGATCTCCTTGTCTTCCTTCGTGATTGTTCGGGCGCAAACAGATGGGCTGAACGGTCTTCTATCAATAGATCAGGATACCGCATTGCATCGAAAGAACTGCATTCCGGACTGCAGACACAATGGCGTCTTTGAATCGCAACCTGATAAGACCAAATTGCTCCTTGTGAATGCGATGAATTAACTCAATGCCTGCGAGGGTGATCGCGGCGCGCCTGAAACGTTTGAAGGCGAGCGTGGCATTCGTCCTGGACTTGACGTTATGATGGTCCTGTTCGATCAGGTTATTCAAATACTTCGACGATCGAATCGCCGTTTCCTTGGGCAGCATCCCATCCATCTTCATTTCGTCCACCGCGCGGTGCGAGGAGGCATAGCCATCGAGCGTGATGGTCTTCGGCGGCTGACCCCGATGTTTGATGGTTTTACCGAAAATGGCTTCGGCAGCCTTCACATCGCGCTTCACGCGCAGCATGAAGGCCCCCGTCTGGCCGGCCCAGTCAACCGCCGTATAGAGATATGCCCACTTGCCGCAAATCTCCAGGTAGGTTTCATCGACGCGCCAGGACTGTTCCGTGGGCGTGCCAAAACGATTCCAGCGCTTGACGGACTCAGGCGCATAGCGCTGCACCAGCGCAGGATCGTAGTGTGTGCGAGCGACAAACTCCGTTCAGCCATCATCTCAACCAGATTACGCAGACTGAGTTTGTAACAAAGGTACCAGCGGACAACTCGTCCAGACTCTTCGGCTTGCTCATCCTCGGCCATCAGTTTCGGTTAGCCCGGCAACTCTAACCGATTCGCAGCCCCGATTTGCACCAGTTCCCGCTCAATGAGGATTCCATTACCTGTTGCGAATATCGGTAGCCGCAATGACTTCGCACATACGACGGCAGTAATGCAGTCCGGAAAGGACGCACAAAAGCGGGACATGGCCGGCGCGGGCTATCCCCCCTACGGTTCCCCCTTTATCGGAGGAACCGTTTTCTTGGGCTCAGCGAACTGCGATATACATCGTGATTTCAAAACCAAACCGCATGTCAACGTATGACGGCGTCGTCCATTCCATGATTTCTCCTTCAATTCCCTAGCGGGATAACGTTATGAAAATAAACTCCTTACCTTGCAACGTCAATCAGCCTTAGCCGAAACGGGCTGCAATCTGCAGGATTGCATCTGTACACCTGAACCTACAATCCCAGTGGATTTCGGTAAGGATCCACCAGAACACTGAGATATCCACGTACACGATGAATGTCAAACCCTGTGTCCCCACAGACCGAAGCGGTCTACCTAGTTCAAGTCATCAATAGAGTTAGTGATCTCCGGCGCCCCTGTTTTGTGTGTTGTAAAGTTTTGTATGCGATACAAACCAGTCTCCCTCAACATTGCATTGGGGAGCGGCCCCACGTCTTCACGAACATTAATTGTTCGGATTTGTCTCTGTTGTCGTGGTACCGGCCGGCGCCCTCATGCTGAGGAAATAGTTCATCACGAGGCCTGCATTATTTATAGCTTCGTTGGTATCCGATGCTACCCAGACGCCAACACCCAAAACAACAACCGTAAGCAGCGAGAAAGCGGCCCGTTTCGTCGAAATGCGCCTTCTCGCCTTAGGCATGCGTTCTATGTCCATTGGAAACTCCTGAATTGAAGTGCGTTTGAGCAGGGCCCCATTGACCCGCCGGAAACCCGGGTCGCCCCTACGTGAAGCCGGTCGAGAAGCGCAATCCGAGACGGTCCGCCATGCGCGCGAGCTGCACGCCATTGCTGGCGCCGAACTTATCTCGGATCACCGACTGATGGTTTGCAACAGTTTTTTCGCTAATACCGAGCTTCTCACCGATGATCGGCAGCGTGTACCCTTGTACGAGTAGCCGGAGTACCTCAAACTCACGAGCGGATAGACTGCGACCCGACGCTTCTTGCCGAAGCGCGTCGCTTGTCGCCAGCCCATGAGTGACATCAGCGCTCAGATATCGGGCGCCCCGCGAAACAGCACGAACCGCTTCCACTAGCACCTCGGGAGCGCTTGCTTTTGTGACGTACCCCATGGCGCCAGCGTTCAGTGCGTGTCGCACGAAGATCAATTCGTCATGCACACTGAACATGAGAACACGCGCCGCGGAGGATCGTGCGAGCATACGCCGAGTTGCCTCGACCCCGCTCGTTCCGGGCAACGATACGTCCATAACCACGACGTCCGGGCCTAGCGCGCAAAAGCGTTGATAGGCCTGCGCGGCGTCAGCAGCTTCGCCGCATACATGAAGATCCGTTTCCGACTGAAGCAATCGCCGATAGCCCTCGCGCACAACGGCATGGTCGTCGACGAGCATCACGGAGATACCTGGGTGAGTCATCACCGCCCTCTCCCACGTTTCCCCATTGCGTGGCCCACCGTACGTCTCGGGTTCGTGCTAAATGGCGTCCTCCCGGTCATACTATCCACTCCATCCAGCCCCGTGCGGTCGCCTCTGCCAGAAACGCGGTGATCGGTTGGGAAAGGTCGAACCTGTTAAAGGCCGTCTCAACTTCAGCTACAACCCGTTCCAGCTCGCGTGTACCGTCGCAGCGCCTGATGATTTCAGCAGCGCTCTGATTGAGCTTTACCATGCCTTCCGGATATAGAAGTACAAACGTGTCCTGGGCCGGCTCGAACTGAAGACGAAACAGCGCTCGTAAGGTGGGACGCGCAGATTCCGAGTCGCTCTCGGAGAGACTCATCGACGTATCGTTCATTCCTAGCCTCCCTTTCCTATCAAAGTTCAAACATCATGCCGTCATGACCGACTTCGATGCCGTGATCGACAAGCACGCCGCGCTCGGCACTGTCCTCGATAAGAACCGGGTTCGTATTGTTGATATGGATGAGCACCTTGCGCACTGACTGCGGCGATGCAACGCCTTCAACATAGCGCGAGCCGATGGAATCGAGCACCTCGATCATCCCGCCGCGCCCCGATTGCGGCAGATGGCCCATGTCGGCGGCAGTCTTATTGGAAAGGCCTTGGCGGACCATTTCGTCGCCAGTCCAAAACGTACCATCCACGAGCAACAGGTCCGCTTCGCGCATCGCTTTTAGTACCTCAGGGCCGATCACACCAAGCCCGGGTGCGTAGAACACGCGCTTTCCGCTATGACGGTTTCTGATGACGAGGCCGATGTTGTCGCCACGCACCGGTGTTTCGCAATGTGGCGAGTAAGGCGGCGCCTTACTGGTGAGAGGGAGCGCCGTAACTTCCACCCCAGACAGACCGGCGACTTCAAAAGGTTCGCTTTCGAGCGCAACCCTTCGACGTTCAATTCCGCAGTAACGCGACAAGATTGGTCCGATCGGAAAGCCGCTGGTCAGGTCGTCCCATACTGCATCGGTGCAGTACAGTGGCAACGGTGTGCTCCGCTCGCGTAGCATCAATAACCCTGTAACATGGTCAATCTGCGAGTCCACCACCACGACCGCCGCGATGCCGCTGTCCCGGGTGCGTCGCGCCGGTTGCATGTCGGGATTTGCGGCGACCTGCGTGAGCAAGTCAGGTGATGCGTTGACAAGCAACCAGTCCTCGCCGTTCACGGTGACTGCAATTGACGACTGCGTGCGCGGCGTCGCACGAATGCGGCCCCGCCGCACGCCCTCACAATTGCGGCAGTTGCAGTTCCACTGCGGAAAGCCGCCGCCGGCGGACGACCCAAGTATCTTGACTTTCATGCTGTGCGGCGTTCTAGCGCCATCGATAGTTTGAAAAAATGGACGTCCACCGACAGTGTGCTAGGCGCACGCTTTGAGCCGATGATTCCGGGGCCCGCCGCGGCTCCGGTTTGCCGATACGGCGGGCCATGCCGCTACGAAACGTAAACTCTTCTCCGGGTTACAAGCCCAATACCACGACCTTTCCCGTCGCAACCTTTACAGGCCAGACCGGCGATGTCATCCCGGCTGCAATCGCAACCTTTTGACTGCCGGCATCAACGTAGGTGATCACCCCCCCGCCAATGGCCGCTCCACCAAGGTCCACCTTCAACAACTGTTGCCCAGTCGCAGCGTTGTAAGCGTAGAAGTTACCGCCGATATCGCCGAAAAAGACTACACCGCCAGCGGTCGGCGTCACCCCACCAAGAATGGGGAAGTTGGTCTTTACACGCCACTTCCATTTTCCGGTTTCCGCGTCGCTGGCGTACAACCAGCCAGCCCATTCGCTCGCCGAGTCGTATTTGCCCCAAACATCCAGAGGATTTTTCGTCTCCATGCCCGGCCAGATATCACCGTTCTTTACGGCCTTTACCTCAGCACCAGTCTGCGCGACGACCGTGAAGCAATGCTCCACCTCACCAGTGAACACCAGATCGTTCTTCGGATCATAAGCGGGGCCGTTCCATTCAGCGCCGCCAATCGAACCGGGGCAGACGTGTTCCTTCTTGTCGGGAGAGAAACTCGCGTCCGTATTCTCCATGCGAGTAACAGGCACCTTGTATGAAATGGTCGATGACGCGACGTCGATCCCATACAGGTAGCCATTCTTTGGAGCCTCGAAGAGCATCGCTTTGCCCGACTTCGTTTTCACGATCAATGGCGCCGTGTCCACATCCCAATCGTGCCAATCATGCGGCACAAGGGACCAATGGTGTCGATACGCGCCCGTTTTTGCATCGAGCGCGACTAACGAGCCAGCGAACAGATCGTCACCCTCCCGCACACCAGGAACAAAATCCGGGGCGGGGTTTCCACTAGGGATGTAGAGCGTCCCTGTCTGCGGGTCGATCGAATACGACGTCCAGGTTGCGCCACCGGAAATTGGAATGTCCGGAGTATTCCTCCAGCTCGCCGCCGCATACGGAGCCTCAGGAGCTGACGGTCCGCGAGCGACGTCCCCGGGCTTCCTGGGCACGAGATAAGCCTCCCATACAATGCTTCCTGAGGCTGCATCGAGGGCGTACATTCTTCCCTTCACCCCCTTGTTATCGCCGCCAGCCTGACCAATAAAGACCATCCCGTTCCACGCGATCGGTGCCGCAGGAACCGACTCATGCAGCGTGGTCGCATCGGCGATGGTAGTCACCCACAGCCGTTTCCCAGTCGTGAAATCGTAGGCTATGACCCGGCCGTCCTGAGTACCTCGAAAGATTCGTCCGTCAAGGTATGCTGCACCGCGATTGACCTTTAGAGGACTTGCAGGCGTGTATTCCTCATGCACACGCCAGTTCTCCTTGCAAGTCGACGGATTGATCGAGAAGGTGTCTTTTTCCGTCGTGCCGATCAATGCCCCGTTTACGACGATGATGCCGGTCTGAAAGCTCGTGTGCTCACCAGTGTCGTACGTGCAAAGCACCTTCAGCTTACCGGCATTTCCAGTTTTGATCTCCGTAAGTGGCGAATACCGGTCGGAGTTCAAAGTCCTGTTATAGCTTGGCCAATCTCCTTCTCCTGCCACGACTGCCGAAGTCGCACAGGCAAACGCCGCTATGGCAATCGACGCTCTCAGATATCGTTTCAATTTGCTCCTCCATTGTTTTACGTGTTGATGGCCGAACTCTGTTTGGCCTGCGACTTCGCTGCGATCTCCTTTAGCGACGGACTACCGGCTAAATGATTTCCTCTGCAACGCTTATCAGGTCGTGTCCTCACCGACCCAACAGATATGTAGTACTTACGTTTTTCTTTCGGTTTTGATATACGTGTGTAGCCAGAAATTGCGCGGACCTCAGGTCGTCACGCCCCCTCAGGCGGCGCGTTCCTCGAGCGCGGGATAGTCCGTGTACCCCATTTCCCCGCCGCCATATAGCCCAACGTAGCGCAAATCGTTGTATGGGCCGCCTTGAGCGATCCGAGCTGGTAAATCTGGGTTCGCCAGAAACATTCGACCAAAAGCCACCGCGTCTGCACCCTGTCCTGCGATCAACTCTTCGGCCGCTTCCGGAGTTATGCCCGCATTTGCGATGATCGGACCACTATAGTAGGGCCTCACCATCCCGAGAAGCTCCGGAAGATCCGGGGAGCCGGTCCACGCATTGATATCGCAAATGTGGGTGTATGCGACCTCATACTTCTGGAGTATCTGCGCGACCCGCTTGTACGTGTCGGCAGGGTCCGGGTCGCGAACATTGTTGTACGCTGCAGTCGGGGAAATCCGCACACCCACCTTATGCATCGGTACCACGGTCGCGATCGCCTCCAGTACATCGCGAAGTATTCTGGTCCGGTTGTCCGTAGACCCGCCATATTCGTCTGTCCGCGCGTTGATGGTCGACGAGAAAAACTGATGCGGAAGATAGCCATTCGCGGCGTGCACTTCAACGCCGTCAAAGCCCGCGTCGATCGCATTCCGAGCCGCCACCCTGTATTCCTCGACTGTTTCGTGAATCTCTTGCAAGCTCATCGCCCGCGACGGCGTGGCTGCAATTCGCACGTAATTTCCGTTCCTCAACAGCCCGTACACCTGCAAGGCATCGAGATCATCATTCACGCCCGAAGGCGACAACGGCTGTTGTCCGCCGAGAAGGCCCTCGGCGCCGACTCGCCCGCAGTGCCAAAGCTGAAGAAATATGCGGCCGCCTTCCTTATGTACTGCGTCTGTGACGAGTCGCCAGCCATCTACCTGTTCGTCACTCCAGATACCCGGCGCATGCTCAAATGCGCAGGACCGAGCGCTAATGTTCGTGGCTTCAGAGATGATCAGACCTGCACTCGCGCGTTGAGCGTAGTACTTCGCGTTGATCGGCACCGGCACCCCGCCTTCTCCTGCTCGGCAGCGAGTGAGAGGCGACATTATGATCCGGTTGCGTAACGCGACGTCCCCTACTTTCAGTGGCTCGAAGACGGATGACATTGCTTTTCTCCCACAACGTTAACGTTAAAATTGAAGCGCACGCCCTCGGGCGACCGGATTCTTCGACATTGGGGCGGCCTGTCGATCGGCACCCGGGCAACCCGCCTTGTCCGGATTTCGGCAGAGGTATCGATATCCAGTCGGCGACATATTTGCGCTCGCGCGGTGCACTCTCTCGCCCACCACATCTCTGCTTAGTTACAGCTCTCTACGATGAAGCCGCGGTACTTCGCGCCGTTATGCCGATGCGCGGCGACTCCCCGATAGGCTGAACTCAGGTGCCATTGCCTGGCTTCCTCAAACGTCGGAAACCAGAAGAATGACGGCCCCTTAAATCGGCTCGCCTTCCGGCACCTCCTGCTTTCCGTATAACGCCAGGAACGAAATCCACTGCCCCTCAGCAGCGCTTGGAGCCGCCCTCGCGTATCCTCTCGAGGTTGGACAACATAACCAGCCATTCTCCTGGCGCCTTCGCATTCCTACTATTTTAAGAATTCTACCAACGCCGATTTCTAACGTTTCTTTGAGACCTGCCGCACCCATCAGTGGATGTTGGTCCTGTTTCTCACCTATGCCTTATTTATCGACCGACCACTTAAGTCTAATGGTCCAAGCTAGCGCTTCCAAGTTATTTTCTGCAGGGAATTACCCTAAGTTCGTGAACCTGACTTCTTGATCACATCTTGATTGCAGTACCGCAGGCTGCGGTACCCGAATTCCCGTTGAATGTAATCTGACGATGACTGCATCTCTTCCTCATCCTCATGTAGCAATGAGGGAACGGGAAGTCAAAAAAATTACGTTCCGTCATCGCGACTCGTCATCTTGCTTCGATATCCTACGGGAACGAAATACGCTCATTTCCATTCCCAGTCGGAATAACTGTTATGCCAGTTTCCGTGGTTGGGTTCCGCGAAATACGATCGGGGTCCGCGTGGCATGCCGATCGAGCCCGCGTCGAGCAAAGCAACCACGCGGGCGATAGGAGCCGGATTTGCCGATGGTCCGATGCCCCAGCGCGAGGAAACATCCGGGCGGTGTCCGTCGAGGTGCAAGTTGCGGAGAGTCGAGGTAGATGGCGAGAATCATCGCCGAGGCGTTGACCGGCGTATCGCTGGTTCGCCTCGGTCGATACACCGCATTACCACGCTTTATCGGTGTGCCGCTCCAACACATGTCCCGCTCCGCCTTGTAGCCGTTCTTGCGCAGACATGATGTCAGTAGCTGCAGCCGATCGGGTCCCGCCATGAGAGGACTAAGGTCAAAGGAGATAAACGCTCCGGAATTTCAATCTTTGCGTTCGCTCCATCGGGGACACCCGAGGCGCGGTCACGTTGCAAAAGGGGGCACCGCACGGACCGGCCCGACGCCCGATCGCGGGAATCACCGCAGGCGTCAAGCGCCCTTACGGTTTGCCTCCAGCGAAACGCTTGCCCATTGATGAGCGTGGCAGGGTCGCCGTAGGCGGACACGGGTGTGTTATGCATTGACGTCCCCGCAGCGATCAGGCCGTTGCCGGCCGACGATACACATCTGGGGTTTCCCGCATCACGCTCCGCTCGACGTAGAGGGCGTAAAGAAAGCGCAGAAGAATCCGCCTGTTTCAATTCCCGTTGCAGTACCTGCGAACCGACATCCTGCGTCGCGAAGACCCGACGAGCGGTACCCGGTATGCTGCAGGTAATGTTATGTCTATCGCGCGAACCATCTGGACACCGTGACGCCGCAACGTACCGCGAGGCATGTTGCGGATGCGAAGCTTGCCCAACAACTAAAGGGGACATCGGTCCTATGTGCCTAGCAGGCCGCTAAAAAGAACCTCGTCAAGACTACCAAAGCAGTGTGCACGGGGTTTGCGCGTGCGATTTGCTGTTGAATTACGGGTTCGCCGGGTGATTTTTGCGGGCAATTCTCATGCTGGCGGCGTCGCCGCGCGTTGCGGCTCATCGCACCGCTCCCTTGCGGCACCACACCTGGCATTCGAGCCAGGCGGGTCAGATTGCTCGCAACCATCGTCAGCCTGAAGTGCTGATCGACGCGCCTGATGCCCTTATAAACCGTCGGCCGGATTCGGCCGACGGTTTTACCCCAGCCGAATTGCTCCTCGATGCGTTTGCGGATGACCTGGCTGACCCGATAGCCCGCATGCCGGGACGTGCGACCGTCGATTGCGCTGCCGCCGTGGCGATCGTCGTTGCGCGCGACATACGGCGTCACGTCACGGGCCCGGCAATCGTTCACGAAGTCGCGGGTGTCGTACGTCTTGTCGGCACCGACTGTCTTCGCGTGCCCGCCTGGCGCGCAGTCGAGCAGCCACAAGGCGCTGGCCCGCTCGGCGAAACCGTCCGCATGACTGACCACTGCGCCGACCACCCGCCCCGAGCGGTTCTCCATCAGGATGTGCCCGTGGTAGTGGAGTATGGCCGGACTCTTGCGGCTCTTCTTGAACAGTCGCGCATCCGCATCCGTGCTCGACTCATGCGTATCGTTGCTGCGCCGCGTGCCTTTCCGTGTCGGCGTTGCATCGGCCACTTGCCGGCGGTCCACCGTCCGAACCGTCCTTCGCACGGAAGCTCCTGTGACTGGCTCATGCCAAAATCAGCGTACTGTTCACCGAGAAATGGTCTCTCGACAGCAGGCCCCGCTTGTCCGTCAGACTCATCACTTCAGTGAAGAACGCTTCCACTACATCATGTTCCAGCAGCCGGTCGCGGTTCTTCGAGAACACCAAATGGTCCCACACAGCGCCCTCGATCGCCAGCCCCACAAACCAGCGAAACAGCAGATTTGGCGCATCTGCTCCATCAGCATGCACTCGCTTTGCACCGCGTAGACACCTCCTACAGCAGCGCGCGCAGCAGTTCCTCCGGGGCAATCGAGGCCCGGCCGGTGTCCGCATAGATCACGCTGAACAGCCCGTTGAGCCGTTTAAACGCATCATTCACCAGCAACCGGACCGCTCGCAACGGGTGATCAGTCGGAACGAAGTCCTCCAGCCTGACCGTTGTGAACAGGGGTTCCTGCATCTCAACTATTCAGCGGATCGTATCTGCTACGAAAGATCATGAACACGATATCCATAACGCCTGTCCATCAAACCCTGTTTACACGGGATCGAGTTTCAGCAGCCTGCTAGGGCATGCGGGTCTCAGCTGAAACCCGTATGGCCCCGGCCTTGAAGAGTCGAGACCTGCGAGGAATGCCTCGTCGTGAAGCCCCCTTGCTGGAATAACAACTATTCCAAATCCTCAGATGCGTCGCCCGACACGCACAAGTACGATTGGGTCGTATCGTATCGTATCGTAGCGTCGGCGTCGTTTGGCTACGCCTCACCGGCGGCCCAGTCCGCAACAGCGTGTTAAAAGTCGATCAATTACTAAGTCATGCATATGGGTATTCTTACGTCAAAGAAAGTACTAGTCGTTGGTGGCAGTTCTGGGATCGGCTTGGCGGCCGCAAAGGCGTTGGCCAATATCGGTGCGAACGTCCTTATTGCATCGCGCAACGCACAAAGGCTGACCGAGGCCGCCGCACAGGTTGGCCATGGGGCGCAAACCGCTGTACTGGATACAACAAGTGACGCCCAAGTCGAGGCGTTTCTTCGCGACGCAGGGCAGTTTGATCATGTGCTGATATCAGCCGCTCAGACGCCGGGCGGCCCTTCACGCACGCTGGAATTGTCGGACGCCTACGCGGCGATGAACAGCAAGTTCTGGGGCGCATATCGGCTGGCCCGCGCCGTCGACATCGCCGCCAGCGGCTCACTCACATTCGTATCTGGCTTCCTTAGCGTGCGTCCGAGCCCGAATTCAGTCCTTCAGGGCGCCATTAATGCGGCTTTGGAAGCGCTTTCGCGAGGTCTCGCACTCGAGCTTGCGCCGATACGTGTGAATACCGTGTCGCCAGGCCTCGTGGCAACACCCCTCTGGAACAAGCTGAGCAAAGAGGCACGTCACAGAATGTATGACAGGGCGGAAACTTCGCTTCCGGTACGCCGCGTTGGCCAGCCGGAAGATATCGCGAATGCCATCGTGTACCTGATGACGAATCCATACGCGACGGGATCGACCGTTCTCGTCGACGGCGGCGGCGCTATTGCCTGATGGGCATGAACGCCGCGGACACATTTGGCACCGGAGTGGGGCGCCTCACTGACTCGGCGCAACCCGCGTGGAGTCGCGCGGAATTCGAAGCGCAATTGCGCGCGAATGGCACCTCCTATCACATTCACCACCCGTTCAACGTGAAGATGAACAGCGGTGGTTGCTCGCGCGAACAGATCCGCGGCTGGGTTGCCAACCGCTTCTACTACCAACTCAAGATACCGATCAAGGACGCAGCGATCCTGTCCAACTGTCCCGATCGCGCGGCGCGACGCATGTGGGTGCTGCGCATCCTCGATCATGACGGCCATGGCGGCGAGGAAGGCGGCATCGAGACGTGGGCGCGCCTCGCCGACGCAGTGGGGCTCACGCGCGACGAACTGTGGTCACTCGAACACGTCACGCCAGGCGTACGTTTTGCCGTCGATGCGTATGTGAACTTCGCGCGTCGCGCTCCGTGGCAGGAAGCGGTGTGCTCATCGCTGACCGAGATGTTTGCGCCTAAGATCCACAGCGATCGCCTCGCGACCTGGCCCGCGCACTACCCGTGGATCGACCCGGAGGGCCTCTCGTATTTCCGCTCGCGAATTGTGCTCGCAAATCGGGACGTTCAGCATGGCCTCGCGGTCACGCTGGATTACTTCAAGCGGCGCGAACAGCAGGAACGCGCGCTCAGGATCCTGCAGTTCAAGCTCGATATTCTGTGGACCATGCTCGATTCAATCGAAAAGGCCTTTCCGCAATGAACAATCATGCCCAGCCTGTCGCCGACGAGGCGTCGCAAGCTGCGCCCGCTGCGCTCGCACCACCACTCTGGCTGCTCGCAGAGCTCACGTACCGCTGCCCGCTGCATTGCGTGTTCTGCTACAACCCGGTCGACTACACCGCGCACCGTCGCGAACTCGACACCACGCAGTGGCTCACTGCGTTGCGCGAAGCGCGTGAGCTCGGCGCGGCGCAACTCGGGTTTTCCGGTGGTGAGCCGCTTTTGCGTGATGATCTCGAGATTCTCGTGGCTGAAGCGCACAAGCTCGGTTTCTATACCAACCTGATCACGTCGGGGATAGGTCTGACCGACAGGCGCCTCGGCGATTTGAAAGCCGCCGGCCTCGATCATATCCAGTTGTCGTTCCAGGACTCGGCACCCGAACTGAACGACTTCCTGAGCAGCACGCGCACGTTCGACCTGAAACGGCGCGTCGCAGCGTCGATCAAGGTACACGGTTTCCCAATGGTGCTCAACTGCGTGCTGCACCGTTTCAACTTGCCGCACGTCGACAAGATCATCGACATGGCGCTCGCGATGGGCGCCGAGTATCTGGAACTCGCGAACACACAGTACTACGGCTGGGCACATACAAACCAGGCGCAGCTGATGCCGACACGCGCGCAACTCGACGCGGCGGAAGCTGTCGTGGAGCGTTATCGCCAGGAACATGGAGAACGCTGCAAGATCTTCTTTGTCGTACCCGACTATTTCGAGCAACGGCCGAAACGCTGCATGAACGGCTGGGGCGCGGTATTCCTCGGCATTGCGCCTGATGGTGCGGCGCTGCCCTGCCATAACGCGCGCAGCCTGCCAGGGATGACCTTACCGAACGTAACGCAGATGCCATTGCGGGAGATCTGGTACAACAGCGACACGTTCAATCGCTTCCGCGGTAATGGCTGGATGAGAGAACCGTGCCGCAGTTGCGACGAGAAAGAGCGTGACCTCGGCGGCTGCCGCTGCCAGGCGCACCTGCTGACCGGCGATCCGGCGAATACCGATCCCGTCTGCAACAAGTCGCCGTTGCACGAATCCGCGGTAATCAGCGTCGTGCGGCGAGCCGCAACGCAAGTCGAAGCGCGCGAGCAACCCGTGCTGTTCCGCAACGACGTGAACTCGCGCAAGCTGGCTGCACGGGCAGCGCTAGAATCAGACATCTCATGACGCCCGGTGACCTTGCGGTCTCGCTGGTCGACCAGTGTGCGATCCTGTCGAAAGGTGACCCGCGTGTTCTCGAACTGAGCGTCGAACGGATGTGAACGGCTTAGGCCCTTGGTTCACCGCACCGCCCGCCTCCGCGCCGACCCACCGCGATAGTCCATCCCCGAGGTTTTCGGCAAGGCGGGCGGAGGGCTCTCCAGCACTACGTGGTGTGGAATTACCCTGCGACCACTTCGCTAGTCAACGACGGGGAGTCCGTATAGCCCCTCTCATCGCCACCGCAGAAGGTCGAGCGAGCTAATGATCGCGAAGTCCATGACCATCAAGGCAGGGGTGGTAGATCTGGCAGGCGTGTGGTAGAGGCGGTTTGTGCTTACCTCGGGAGGCCTGCCCGATGTCCTAGACTCAGGACTCAACGGCTCGGGAAGAATGAGTGTTATGCACGTGAGATCCTAACCGTTCCCGGTTCCTCTAAGTACCGTCGGCCTATCCTGCGTGGAATGGTAGCGAACGGGAAGCACTGAAGCCTTAGCGCGAAACTCGGATCACTTCTTCGTTTTCAGCAATTTGTTCTCAAAAGGCGGATCAAAGTTAGGTAAAGCCAGAGCAGGTGGCTGAATCACTCAACGGGACCCGTCACGACAGCGTCCTAAATGATCCGAACGGGCATCTTATTGAGCCGCGCGGGACTCGTGAGCTTCACGGTTTTATAGGTCGCTAACCCAACTGGCTGCTTGTGGGACCCCAGCTCAATTCCGGCAGACGTAGATTTTCGCGCGAGCGTGTCTCGCTCAGTCTTGAGAGGGTGCGAATAAAGTTGCCAATCGCGATCGAACTGTGCTTGCGAGTCCGCAACGAGGCTTCGGAATCTAACACGCATCGGGACAAAGATCGTTCATTCTGGGCCGGAGCCGTGTACCGACTCCGTTTTGCCCTTTAAATCGAGGGATTTTAGTGCATGAATATCGGACCTCTTTCTCTCCCAATCGGGCCAATTATCTTCTTCCTGAGTGTTGCAATCGCAATCTTCGCAGGTTGGCTCATAGACAAAGGGCGCAGAGACACCGATCCCGTTATTTTTGCAGCGGTAATCATCGGCTTGATCGTTGCACGGATATCGTTCGTTCTGCAATATCTGCCCAGTTACCAAGACAGCCTCTTCAAGATACTCGATTTTAGAGATACAGGCTTCGAACCGTTGCCCGGTGTCGTAGCGGGTCTCATCACCATTGGATTGGTCCTTGCGCGTCGTAAAAGTATTCGACGACCGTCGCTCCTCGCGACTGTTGTTGGGTTGGCAGTCTGGGGAGTGGCCAGCGCGGCGACAGGTCTCATGACTCCCTCCTCTACTGTGCCGGACAACTCCCTTTTCAACGCAGCAGGTACGTCTCAGCCTCTCGCGCCTCACGACGGAAAGCCACATGTCATCAATCTTTGGGCGACGTGGTGCGCTCCTTGTCAAGCCGAGATGCCGATACTTGCGAATGCGCAGGCAGGGTACCCCGGGCTGGATCTGGTCTTCGTCAATCAGGGGGAGCGGCCCAATACAGTTGACTCGTTTATGGCAAACCTAAATTTGCACGTCAATAATTCCCTCTTTGACCCTAGTCTTAGCGTTGCCAAGGCCACTGGCACGAAGGCGTTTCCAACCACGCTCTTTTACGACGCTTCGGGGCGCTTGTTAGAGAGCCACCTCGGCAGATTCTCCGAGGCAACACTCGAAGCGACGATCTCGCACTTGTATCCAGGCATCACCACGCGTCGAGCGAAATAATGCGTTGAGGATGCCAGTATTGAACGTCTTTTTAACTACCCGCCCGTTGCCGACGACAGCCGAGCCGTACGCAGACCGCACATTGGGTCTGCTGGGAATTCCGCAAGCCGCAAAGGCCGATGCCACAGCCTCGACTAATCCTGGCAGCTTTGAACCCACGAACAATCATGCTGGAGCCCCTGCCAGCGTCGCTTCCTCACATCGCGCTCGTTTTGCCGCGGCGTCTGCCTTGCATCTTACGTTCGAGGTCCCGCTTGACCCCTCCGGCGGTCTGGTAGCGCTCTTCCGGGGTCTTGGCGAGCAGCATCATGAGAATCGACGACAGCGCGGAAGGAATCGTTTCCAAGCGTTCGTTGGGCGGCACTGGCTTTCTGGCAATATGGCAGTGCACCCACTACATGGGATCTGCTGCCGCATATGGCAGCACGCCGGTGAGCATCTGATAGAGCGTGACGCCAAGCGAATAGAGGTCGCTACGTGAATCGATTGCCCGATTCATCAGTCCGGTTTGCTCCGGCGCCATGTAGGCCAGCGTGCCGGCAATCGTCTCGGGCGGCTCGGGTGCCTGCCGCTCCCGCGGCAGTCGGGAGGCGATGCCAAAGCCGGTGAGTCGAGGCTGGCAGTCCGCGCAGTTCACCAGGATGTTGGTTGGCTTGAGGTTCTTATGCACGACGCCGCGCTGATGGAGCTTCCCCAGCGCTGCGGCAATGCGCACACCAAGGCGCAGCGCAAAGTCTACATCCATCGGTGAGCCAAGTAGCCCATCGAGCGGCTCCCCTCCTGGATCCTCGAGTATCAGCAAGGGCCGGCCGCATTCACGAATCAGCTCAAGGGGCCGCACGGCCCACTCGCCACACAGCTCGTCCCTCAACTCGAATTCGTGTGCGAGGTGATCGTCACTGGCAGGGAGTGAATGTTCGCCGGCCGGTCGCGCAATCAGTACAGTGCCGCCGCCGTGTTCGGCTCGACGCCGCCCTCGACAAAGGATGCGCTCGCCATCATCTGACAAGACTTGGAGAGTGTTTCCCATTGGCCCCGTACTGTATAGGGTTCATCTGCCGCGCCGTGGCGTCAGGCTGCCGCCCATCATCGGGCTATGAAGGGCACTTCCCGCTCCTTCGAACAAACTGGGTAGGTGCGCTTAAAAAACGGACGGTCTCTGCACAGCCGGAACGTGCCGAGCACGCAGCCATTCTAAGCGTATACCTCGGGGACTGCCCGGCCATAGGGACTTCCTCTGAGTCCGTGATGAGAATCTGCACACGCCACGCTGAATGTTCTCGCGAATGGCGTACTTGCGCGCTTGCCGTGCGGACATCTCTCTATGGCTTACCGATTGCGACTGACAGCCAGTGTGTCATGCTGGCAGCAGGATACGGTTTTTCCAGCAGCACCAATGCATCCGAGTTCGCGGCTCTGGCCTGTAGCGATGGCGTCGGATACGCGCTGACGAAAATCGTCGGCGGCGCATAACCTTGCGCAAGCAGGTATTCATACATGTCTATGCCCGACATACCAGGCATGCAAATATCGGAAATAAGACAGGCGACGTCGACCACACTCGCAGAAGTCAAAAATTCTTCGGCTGACTCATACAGTCGCACTTGAAAGCCGAGCGATCGGACGAGATTACTCAACGCCAGACGAGAGCCTTCGTCGTCGTCAACAATTGACACAATTGGTGTCGTCCGCAAGATGGCGCCCTCGAACTCTCTCCGGGATGACAGCAGCCTTTGTGGCCTAATCTCTCCACATCTAACAGAATAACTCTCGACGGAGCGACCGCGAAACGATACATACGTATATGAACGAACCCAACTAGGGATTCAGGCCCACGCACCCTTGAACGCAAACTCTCTCTACCGCGCGTGAGAGTCAAGCTCAACATCGTGGCACCTGTAGTCCCGCGATGGAATAGATGATAGAAATATCCTAACGTCTCTTCACTAGCCGCGCACAGGTTCGCGCCGTACGGCTATACCTACGTATATACGCACATACCCTATTGATATAAACCGAACACTTTGGAACGCGGTGAGACCGACACACTTCTGGAATAAGTCCTCGGAGTCAGGATGAGTTGAGCGATTTTCGATATCCTTGCTCGGTATCATTTAAACTTCCCGCCTCGTTCATGCAAACCGCACACGATCGGCTTACGGCGACATCTCCCGCCTTAGGCCTCGAGCACCCTTGGCTGGCGCAGCGCCCTATTGACTACTTGGTCATCAACGTCGGTCTGATCGAGAAAGGCATCGACGTCTCATTTCGCGTTGAAAATGCTTGATACTTCCAACTTGAACGCGCAAGAAATTGACGAAGCACGGCAAATCGTTGTAAGCGCACGTTGTTACTTCAAAAAGCCTGGCTCGGCGAAGAGACCCGCCGCTCTTACCTCAAACCAATGTATTACCCATAGCCGTAGCAGCGGCAATGTAAGCAAGCGTTTTGGTTCTTCCCGTATGGAGACTTGAAGAAACTCTGCACATGAAAACGAGACATGATTGCTGCCCCACTGGTAACGCCCGACCGCCACGTTGTCGACCAGTTTCTATAACCAGAGTATGTTGAGCGTGCTATCCACGGCGATATGCTCCGGAACCGGCAAAAAATCCCCAGACGCACCCAGACTCCACAAATATCGATGGAGAACTAGCACGTCGGCGAGTAGCTCAACACGTCATGCTTCAAGCAGCCGGAGGATCTTCGCCAGCAAACAGGCACCGAACTCAATAGCCCCTGGCGGCGCTCCGAGGAATTCCGACGTCACCCCATCGACGGGGCATTTCAGATAACCCGCACGTGCCGAAATCTGTCTTTCAAACACACAACGTTGCGGCGTTCCGAACCCTCCTCGGTAAAGCGCCTCCCAGATGACTCCATTGTTTGAATCGTCCTAACTGCTAGGGTTTTTCGACCATCCTCATTCTAGTTGTTATTAGATATTTTCTTGTGCTCACTACCGCGACCGCACAGCGTGGCAACCTGGGACCGTCAGCGTAGCGACGTCAATCAATCGTGAAATTACCACCCCGTTCTGATCGTGCTGGCAAATGTCTAGGGGGTGCGGACACTACGCCGACATTGCACAACGCCGGACGCCCACAATGAGATCGGATGCCTGTGGCAGTGCGTATCCTCAATCTCAATGGCCGCCCCCACACAATCACTATGTTTGCTGGCGCGGCACCAGTGAAGCCAGAAGCAATGTGAAGCATGCGGCCAGCAACGCGATATCCTTGACCAGAAACTGCTCTACCAGAGTGGAGATGATCGGGAAACCACTCTCGCTATGCAGCGTGATGCCCGGCGTGCTGAAAACGAATGAGATCGTCAGCAAGAATGTCATGCTGGCCAACGACGCCCCTAGCGCAGAAACAACCGGAATGAATGAACCAATGATCAGTGCCGCTGCGGTCAGCAGTTCGATGGTACCAACAATCTTTGCTTCTCCGCGCACGCCGAACACACCCAGCCAGCTCATGAACGGGCTATGCGAAATCAAGGGCGCTATTGAGTCGGCTGCATACGGGGTGAACTTCTGGATACCAAACCAGATGAAAATGAACACCATCGTCCATCTCAGCAACGCAAGATGCCAATACGCGCCGCTGCTTTTTTCTGCAACCCGGAAATCAAGTTTCATGGCTATCACTCTCAATTCATGAACACTGCGACGTACGCGCAAAAAATACTGAACAGGTAAAGCCTCACGCTACGTCTTCGACGGCACAACCCGGGCACGCCTGGATCGTTGCCCGCTTTACTGGCAGCGCGGACGCCGGGCGAAACGCATCCGCGCATCGGTGGCTTAGCGCACCGGAGGGAAATCCAGATCGGTATCGTTGATGCGGTTGAACGTGTTGGTGAACACCGTCAGC